>CAYGOW010000289.1:1791-2489 GCA_964351425.1 uncultured Roseivirgaceae bacterium | reverse complement strand
TGAAAGTTCAGAATAATGTTTGCGTCTGTCAGATTATTAAAAAGCGGGAGTGCTGCCCAGGCAACAAGAATACCGATGATTGCCGAAAGCCCAACCACCAACGTACTTTCCGTCAGATGCTGGCGTATGAGTGAATTACGGAAGGCTCCCATGACCTTGCGTACACCCACTTCTTTAAACCGGGTGACACTTTGTGCCAGGGACATGGTAATAAAGTTCATGCAGGCAATGGCCAGAACAAGCAAAGCAATCCCCGACAGAATATAAACCTCTGCCTTGTTTCCAACCGGCATAATGCCTACCGGTACTTCTTCATTCAGGTGGATGTCGGTGAGGGGTTGGAAAAGAACATTGTATTCTCCTTCCTGCACACGGTCCCCCAATATGTCCATAATTACGTTTGGCAAGGAAGCTTCTACGGAATTGATGGATGCTTCTTTGTTGAGCATGACGTACGTTTCGGCATGTACACTGAACCAGGCTTCCAGGGCACGCTCACTGTACAAGGTCCGGTTGTTCACATTGGAGATGGCCATATCAAACTGAAAGCCGGAATTTGCGGGCATTGGTTCCATTACTCCGCGAACAGTAAAATCTCGCGATTCACCGTTTAATTGGAGGCTCATTGTCTTTCCGATCGGGTCCTCGGTTCCGAAATACTTCCTGCTATAGTCTGTGGATAGAATAATGGCATCAGG
>CAYGOW010000289.1:444-1781 GCA_964351425.1 uncultured Roseivirgaceae bacterium | reverse complement strand
TTTCGAACTGACCGAAATTCTCAAGAAGAAAATCCTGAAAAATAAGTGGTGTGACCGAATTGAAAAACACTTGTCCTTCACCATAATCCTCCTTCAAAAGCACGCGATAGATATCGGCAGAACGGGAATGAAAGCGATCAAAAGTAAGTTCGCGCGAGACAAAAAAGCTAAGCAGGATAAAACAACTGATACCCAGGACAAGTCCGGTGATATTAAGGATAGCATGAAATTTATTCCGCAGCATCAGCCGCCAGGCGATTTTGAGATGATTTGTTGTCATGTTTGTTGCATTAAGTGATTTTGACCTTTTTAAAGCTGAGTAACGAAAGGAGCGAATGACCAGCCACCAGTAATAGCGCGAGGCGAATCGCACTCCTCGTGCCGCCACTTTTGATTCAAATATTTCATACAAGTCCCCTTGCAAGTCTTCCAGGAGTGTGGGTTCACAGAACCACTCCAGGAATTTATCAGCAAGACGGGGAGGAGATGTTTTCATGACCAGTGAAAAGCAAGTCGTGGCAGTTTATTATATAAGCGGGTACGCGTTTCCATGATATGGTCAAGCAGTGTGCGGCCGGTTTGAGTCAGTACGAAAAAGCGTTTCCGGCGCCCGCCCCGTTCGGCTGTTGCCCCGCCCATGGAAGAGTTCAAGAAGCCCTTTTTTTCCAACCTTCGCAAAACGGAGTGAATGGCCGTTACATCCATATTTCTTCCGGTTTCCTCCGTGATAACCGAGAGGATTTCGACGGCATAAGCCTGTTGGTCATACAAGGTGCCAACGGCTAACAATACCAATTCCTCTAGTTCTCCAATTGAATTTTCCTTCATCCGATATTTATTTATTGTACATAGATACAAGA
This sequence comes from uncultured Roseivirgaceae bacterium, assembly GCA_964351425.1. Classification (GTDB taxonomy): domain Bacteria; phylum Bacteroidota; class Bacteroidia; order Cytophagales; family Cyclobacteriaceae; genus JAUILA01. The sequence continues at coordinate 921 of CAYGOW010000289.1, read as the reverse complement.
AATAATTTAGTTTCTTGTCATTTTGTACAAGAAATAATAAAAAGAAAGCCCTGTAGCTACTGCCACAGGGCTATCTTTACCAACTAAGGAATATTAATTCTATTCTTCTTCTTCTTCTTCTTCTTCATCGCCGGCAGGGTAGGGTCCGCATACTTCGGCATGTCCGATTACCCAGATGTCTTCGTCACCATCCACCTGGAAGGTATTTGAATATGTGGTAACAGCATCTTCAAACTCAACCGTCCAGCCATATTGTCCGGGTGCGGTGGTAGTGGGTACTGAATTGCTTACATAGATGTGTAATACTTCCATATCAAAGTCTCCACTCAGGTTATAGGTTACAGTAACCATATCCCCAGCAATTTCGATCGTGGCCCTGCCTACTTTTGCGCCTTTGGTGATATCATTAAGACCTGCAGCACCATAGATGTCATATTCATACGTGCCATCTTCAGTGAACTTGCCTGCCCATCCCCA
>CAYGOW010000289.1:0-434 GCA_964351425.1 uncultured Roseivirgaceae bacterium | reverse complement strand
TCGTTGTTTAGAAATTTCTATGGAAGGATAGCCTTCAGGATTTGCTTTGTCACTTGACGCAAAGATGTATCCTATACCGTCATTATCAAATTTCACATAGGCAGTTTCACATGATGGTTCCCTTTCATCTTCACAACATTGTGGTATGTATGTATCATACCACCAGGGAGCAGAACCATCAACAAAGGTGTTTCCTGCATATGCTGTCAGGAATGACATATTACCATCTTGCATGTAAATCACATAGGAGGCAACGAAAATAACTAATTCCTGAACCCCGCATTCCTGGTTGTAGCCGGTTATATCTGCTAATGGCACCATGAAGGTGTATTCAGATCCTTCAGATTTTACTTTATAATCATAAAGATTCGGATCAAGGTCAGGAAAGGCAAAATCATTGATTGGCAGGTCATTTATGTCTGTTCCTACCCAAA
>CAYGOW010000288.1:0-5123 GCA_964351425.1 uncultured Roseivirgaceae bacterium | reverse complement strand
TAATCCGACAACGTTTTTGTCAATACACGCCTTGAGTATTTTTTGGAATTCCGGGAGGGCGGATATACATTCTCCGCATAAAATCCAGCAAGTTTTTTCAGTATCTGCTTCATACCTTGCTCATCTCTCCAATGAACTACCCACCCACAACCTGTTTCCTTCAGAATTCGTGATGCCTCACCTTCAGGATCTCCAATTCCAAGTACCCAGCGACCACTTGCAAGGTACTCAAATAGCTTCCCTGGTAAATGCCCTTTAGAATTCTCTGTATTATTCATTATTAACAACAGGGAGAATGATTTTCCATACAAATTTAGTACCTCCTGATGAGGCAATGATGAGCCTGTTTCTAGTAGGGGAGAAGGGATTAAGCCAGAAATCTCCGATCCAACATCAGGGTCAATTATCCCGCGTAATATTAATTTTGGGGGTGTACTTAATTGTGACTGAACCTCAGCCAAAGTTTTCCAGAAAACAGGAATATTTCTGAAAGAATTTAACAGACCAGCATGCGTGATGGTAAATTCTGATGAAATTCCCGGGTCAATATTCCTGACATCATCCGCGTCATATCCATTTGTTATAACCATGGGATTAATGTTGTAATCTTTGTGAAATTCATTTCCCCACTCCTGACTTACTGTAATTACACCCGTCGCATTCTTTACCACCTTGTGTTCAAGTTGCTTGTGACGTCTTCTCGCCAAACCAGTCAGGTTAAATTCATCAAGCATATCCCACCTGCTCCACGGATCCCTGAAATCAGCAACCCATGGCAGACCAAGTTTCTTTTTTAGCTGGTAGCCAATCAGGTGCATGCTGTGCGGTGGTCCGGTCGTAATGATGACATCTACGTTTCGGCTCTTCAGGAAATGTGCGAGGAATTTCACAGTCGGCTTCACCCAGAATCGTCTCGGGTCCGGAATAAAGAAATTACCCCGTATAAAGCGGGAAAATGCGCCGGCCTTGGCGGGAGTTACTCCCTGGTCAAGACTCTCTTGTCTTTTCAGTTTTTTAAAAAGGTCGTAAGGTTCCCAGATAGGGATTTTTAACACTTCGGTATCCGGGTGAATTTCCGATTCCAGGGATGCGTCCCGGATATCAAAAGAAGGATTCTCCGGAGTACATACAATACAGTGCCATCCATTCTCCGGCAGGTACTTGGTGAATTTTAGCCACCGCTGCACACCACCTCCCCCACTTGGCGGCCAATAATAGGTTATGATCAATGCAGTTTTCACAGGGTGGCGCTATTTTTTTTTATGCAGTATACAACCATTCTCTGGTAATACGAGTCCTATTAACGAACCTATTCCATGCAACATGCCTAGACGTACCAAACAAACACTCATTATTATTCTGGGTATACTCATCGCATTCCTGGTATTTTTTGCCATTCAGCATGAGTCTCCTTCCCTCGGCATGTCGGTATCCGGAATTACTCATCCTGCTGGTTTTTTTGGAGAATAAAATCACGTTCGGCCCCCGTCACGGGCAAATCCCGGGCAAACCGATCACGGGTGGGACGATGTAGCGATAGAAGGAATAAAATAATCACGTAGGTCACAACTGAACCCGTGGAAGCGGTAACCCAGTAGACAACCACAAGAAGCAAAGACGCAAGAAAAATACGCAGGTAAAACCCTGAATAAATACGGAAGACATGTTCAAATTTATTCTTCAGTCGGGTCGACGGGTCAATCTCCGTTAAATGGTTGCGGTACTTGCGAAACGCAACAAAAACAATGATCGCCACACTGGTGACAACTGCCGGGGCCGGGAGCATAGCATCTTCATATTTTGGTTGAAGCCCGTCGTGAGTAAATTCGAGGTAAAGAAATACAAATGGTAGTAACGTCAAGGCGATTGATCCATGGAATATAAGGCTTACGCGGCGTTCAAAATCTTCCAATTCATTCTTGGTCATGTCTCAAATCTACTAAATTCCTTTATTCACCGAACAGAATCCTTATTTTTGTCAAATGGAAATAGTACACCCGCGCAGCAGAAAAGATCAGGTTATTGATATGGCTGCTGTATTATTTCGTCAGCATGGCTATTCAGCCACTTCCATGCGCGATCTGGCCAATGCATTGGGTATCGAAGCCGCAAGCTTGTATTCTCATATAAAATCCAAGGAAGAAATCCTGCAACATCTGTGCTTTGGCATGGCTGAAAAGTTTCGGTCAAAATTAGAGGAAGTAGAAAAAAGCCAACTCAATTCCAGTTCAAAATTACGGGCGGGCATTGTCGCACATATCCATGTGATGTCAAACAACCTGACCGCCTCTGCTGTTTTTATGAATGAACACAGACATTTGAGCGAACCCTATTTGAGAAACTTTCTACTGTTGCGGATCAACTACATCAACCGATTTAAAAAAATAATTCAGGAAGGGATCGACAAAGGTGAATTCATCAACGTGGACACAAAGTTGGCCGTCATGACGTTATTCAGCTCGTTAAACTGGATGCCGCATTGGTATGATCCTTCGGGCGTAATTGACCCGGAATCCCTTGGAAACCAACTTTCTGACATGTTAATTGATGGAATGAAAACGAAATAGTCCATATTTGTGTTAATAGGCTAGAAAATAAAAAACTATGTACGGAGGAGGAAATACATTTGAGCCGTTGAAAGGTACGGCACTAGAAAATGAAGACCCGCAATTGCTGGCCGAATTTGAGGCTCGTATCGAACGCGGTGAAAAAATTGAACCCAGTGACTGGATGCCGGCCTTGTACCGGAAGCAACTGATCCGAATGATTGAGCAGCATGCTCATAGTGAGATCATCGGTGCACTGCCCGAAGGAACCTGGATCACCCGGGCCCCTGGTTTCAAACGTAAGTTGGCATTGATGGCCAAAGTGCAGGATGAAGTAGGTCACGCACAATTATTATATGCCGCAGCGGAAACACTTGGAAAACCGCGTGAACAAATGATCGATGACCTGATCAACGGCAAATCAAAATATTCTAACATATTTAATTACCTTGCCTTTACCTGGGCAGATGCCTGTGTTATCAGCTGGCTGGTCGATGCGGGTGCGATTGTAAATCAATTGGCGAATGCCCGCGGAAGTTATGGTCCCTATTGCCGTGCATTGGATCGCATCTGCGCAGAAGAATCCTTCCACCTGAAATATGGCCATCATTGTGTTATACACATGGCAACGGGTACTGAAATTCAGAGAAATATGATGCAGGAAGCCATTGGTGGGCTCCCATGATGCATTTCTTCGGGCCTCCGGACAAAATATCCGTTCATACCGAAATCCTTACCAAATGGAAAGTGAAGATGGCAACGAATGATGAATGCCGTAATCAGTTCCTGGATATGTATGTTCCGAAAATCTGGGAACTTGGATTCACTATTCCTGATCCTGAATTGCATAAAGATGCCGAAACAGGTAAGTGGAAATATACTGAGCCCGATTGGGATGAATTTAAGCGGGTAATCAATGGTGACGGACCCTGCAATGCCGAAAGACTGGCTGTACGACGTACCGCCGAAGAGCGCGGACGCTGGGTGAGGGAAGCCTTAAAATCACCTGCAGAGGAGTATGTAGCTCCATTGGCCTAACGAACTTAAACCCTGGTAAATCCAGGGTTTTTTGTTTTAGCTGAATATAGTGCTCATAACGTCTGATGCTTTTCGAAAACGATTGCAAACCCCGCCGGAAAATGGCATCTTTGCACTATGAAATCGTTAGATCCGCGCATCAACCGGCTTGAAATCCAGGAAAAAGTACTACAACCCAAAGCGGCCCTGGATCAGTTCGGAACCTATGAGGTATTTACCCAATTAAAGGAAAACAAGCCATTTCTTCATACCGGCAGCGTTCATGCACCGAATCAGGAAATGGCTTTTTTATTTGCCAAAGAGCAATTCAGCCGTAGGCAGACTTGTTCCGGTCTCTTTGTTGCTGACACCCGACATGTTTTTGTTTCTCCTACTACTGAAGGGGAAAACAGTGTATACGAACTTGTGCCGGACGAGGTGGAAACCGATGACCACCGGGAGAATTTTGAGATTTTTCACCTGAACAAACGCGGCAAACAGCACGAATACATAGGGTCACTCGAAGCGGCCAGCTATGAACATGCACTTGTTCTGGCAAAACCGGAATTTATCAATGAAAAGCCGGTATACAATATTTGGGTGATTAAAAATGCATGGTCGAGTTGAGGCGATTCGGGACGAGCTAGATGCAATTGCTTATAAAGCAGCCGACAAACTCAAGGAATACAAGGAACGAAAGAAGAACAATGATGGATAATTTAGCCCTGAAAGAACTGTTGTACAAAATGGCTGATGATCAGTTAATCCTGGGACATAGAAACAGCGAATGGACGGGCCTGGGCCCTCTTCTTGAAGAGGATATTGCCTTCTCCTCCATGGCGCAGGATAAGGTAGGACAGAGTTATGCTCTTTATCAACTTCTGCATCAACTTGGCGAAAATGAACCAGACATCGTCGCCTTCACACGAAATGCAGACCAATTCCATAATTGTCAATTTGCCGAACTTCCCATCGGAGAATATAATTTCAGCCTGGTTCGGCACTTTCTGTTTGACCTGGCCGAATTTATCCGGTTCGAAATGCTCACTGATTCTTCGTATACCCCACTTGCCAGACTAGCCACCAAAATCCGGGGCGAAATTCGCTATCATGTTATGCACGCGACGACATGGATGAAGCAACTGGGTTCGGCTACCGATGATAGTATTGGCCGCATGCAGCAGTCCCTCGATGAGGCACTCCCCTACGCACTCGGCATCTTCGAGCCTTCTCCTTATGAGGAGCAGTTGATAAGTGAAGGAATCTTTGCCGGAGAGGAAGCCTTAAAAAATCAATGGATAGAAGTAATAAAAGAAGAAGTCGCTAAAACCAAACTTGTTTTACCCGATCTTCTGACGATCACACCTGTTCTTGGAGGACGTACCGGCACACATACCGATCACCTGCAACCGCTGCTTGACGAAATGGCCGAAGTATTCCGGACGGATCCTACGGCAGACTGGTAAACCTTATCCTGTTAAAATTGGTTGTATAGATATGGAAGATGTACTGACAAAGGAACAAATTCTGGATTGGCTGTATGAAGTCAAAGACCCTGAA
>CAYGOW010000287.1:3382-5157 GCA_964351425.1 uncultured Roseivirgaceae bacterium | reverse complement strand
GATTTCAGTCAGGAAGTTTACCGATGCCACCAGTACCAGGATCATGACTATGATGGATAGCCCTTGCATTGTGGTTAGTTGTAAAGCAATCCATTCGGCAAGCCCGGTTTCAGAGAATCCTTTGGCCAAAGCCAGTCCACCTCCGAAGAGCAAAATAATATCCCATGGCAGCGCCTTACATTCTTTCCAGTTAATGAGGCGCTTTGATTTGTCACCTGAAGGCAACATAAATAATGAGATACCAGCAATAATCGCAATAATGGTGTCATCCAGGCCAGGGATGAATCTCTCGAGTAATGAACGACTGATCCAGGCAATGGCAGTCAGGATAAATACCCAAAGAACTGATTTTTCCTCATAGCTGATCTTCCCCAGCTCATGAAGCATTTCCCGAATGTGATCTCTGCCCCCTGGAAATTCCTTCAATTCAAACTTGAAGGCTTTTGCAGTAAGGTATTTCCAGCAAATAATGAGGAGAATACTTGCCAACGGAAGCCCAAAAGTAAACCACTGCAAGAAAGATATTTTAACACCATACGTTTCCTCCAGGATGCCGGCTAGTACCAAATTTGGCGGTGTACCAATCAATGTAGCAAACCCTCCGATTGAAGCACTGTATGCTATGGCCAACATTAAGCCCTTGCTAAAGGCTTTTGTGTCCTTTTTATATTTTCCGGCTTTTACCTTAAACTGAGAAATCACAGCCATACCGATAGGCAACATCATGACACTGGTTGCTGTGTTGGAAATCCACATGGACATAAAGGCAGTGGCCAGCATGAACCCAAGAATAATCGTTTTTATGTTAGACCCGATAACATTAATAATGTGCAGCGCAATTCTCTTGTGAAGATTCCATTTCTCAATAGTGATCGCCAGAATAAATCCTCCTAAATACAGGAAAACGTATTTATGGCCAAAGGAGGTGGTGGTTGCACTGATGTCAAGGGCCCCGGTGAGTGGAAAGAGTACAATGGGCAACAGGGCCGTTACCGCGATGGGAATCGCCTCCGTTATCCACCATATGGCCATCCAGGCGGTTGTGGCAAGGACATGAAAGGCTTCAATGGACATGGATTCGGGCGGACCGATAAATTCCATTAGCACAAACACCAATGGTCCCAGCAGAACAAATAAAGGGCGCCGTAATTTACTCACCTGCCGTTACAGTTTTAAATTCAAAATCATCCACGAGCTGTTGGAGAAAATCCGCATCCTCCGTTGACATAAATAGCAAATAGAGTTTCTCGCCATCTTTGTCGTAGGTAGTTAACCGGGGTGGGATTTCCGCAGTGGAATTTCCGGTAAAGAACTTGTAAAATGCCAGACCCAGCATATAGGTTCCGTTGGATGACGGATGCTTATCATCCTGGAACAGGTTCAGGTCCGGACGCCATTTTCGTGCTTCCATGAAGAGTTCGCCTGCCGGGACAAATTGAGTATTGGTTGTTGCTGTGAGGGCAGCGTATCCTTCTACAATGGTATGAATCATCAAGGGATTGGATTTATATCCCCAGGTCTGCATAAACACAGGTGTTGCTCCTTTGGATCGAATTAACTCGACAAACTTGGTTCCATACTCCGTAAATTCATCAGGAGTGTCTATGGTGCTTCTGCTATGATTGTTTAATACCACATAATCCCATTCCAGGCTATCCAGTAACTTCCGGGTCCTTGTGCCCTTCTCCTCTTTCCATTGCTTTTCCAGGTTTGACCCCCCTACCGTAGATTGTCTTGTTATAATTTCTACACCTTGCGATTCAGCCATCGCCGAA
>CAYGOW010000287.1:0-3372 GCA_964351425.1 uncultured Roseivirgaceae bacterium | reverse complement strand
CTATTCCCTACAAACAGTACCCGGATGGCTTCTTTCTCATTTGATTGAGAGAAAGAAGTTACAGGAGACAACAGTATAAAGACTGCCGTAAATATCACTAAACAGGTTCCACGTATCTTCATGAATGTCATTTTATTGATTTACCGGAGTTGGATCAAAGAATCCGGGGATGGGACTAGGTGTCCTCGGATTTCGATCAATTTCGGATTGTGGATAGAGCAAGCGCTGAGGAAGTTCTGACCCGGTGTTTGGTTGTACGGGCACCCTTACCGTTTCTTCCCTGTAGGTACGACGGGTATCACTGAAGTTCTCCATCGTGCCAAATAACGTGATGTATCGCTCCTCAAGGATTTCTCTCAAAAGTGCATCATCCGGAGAAATACCGTCAGGATTTTCAATATTTCCACTCTCAAAATCAGTGGCTTCATATGCGTCATATTGAAGATCGCTTAAATTCGGGTTTCTCAGATAGCCTCCACCAGCCATGAATGCACGGAACGCATTCAAATGGGTTAAGCCGGTATCAAACCCATTCGACCTGAAACCTGCTTCTGCCAGAATTAAAAGATTCTCCTGGTAAGTTATCATCGCCCCGGGCTCATCTGCTGCGGCAACACCTGTGGCAGTATTTGGCTGAATACCTGTTCCGTTAGTTCGAAAAAGGTAATCATATCTGGCTGTTTCATCTGTCTTAGCGTTTCCGCGGTAATTTGTAAAGTCAGGACTGTTAGCCGCATTGGGATCTATCAGACTGGCCATAAAATCAGAGGTGACCAGATCCGCACCCCTAACAGCTATTTCGAAAAACTGGTAGGTTAAATTTGCATCAGAAGCGGATGTGCCATGAGGCGATAACAAGCTGTTTTCGACTCCTGAAATGCCATTTTGGGCAGCGGCATAGGCCGCAGCATAGTTTTTGGTCTGAAGGTAGTACCGTGCTTTCAGCGAATAGGCTACTTCCGTCCAGGCAACAGGATCCCCATTGAAATGAATGTCTGATCCGAGGGCAGGTATGCCCGTTCCGGATGACAAGTTGACGATGGCCTCATCCAACAAGTCCTGAATTTTGGCATAGACTGTTTCCTGTGACTCAAAGCCCGGGCTCTCAATGTCAGGAATCCCTGCTTCATCAAATGGAATGTCTCCCCAGAAAGATGTCGCCGTACCGAATGCCATCGCACGCACTACCTGAAGAATGCCAATGGTAATTCCTTCAATTCCTTCATCACGTGCTGATTGTTCGGCTACCCGGGTATTGATCACCGCGTCCACATACACATTATTCCATTCTGCGTTAAAATTACTGGCAGAAACATTGTAGGTGGTATAAAGCAAATGATTTCGATCCAGCCCTGTATACTGACCAGCGAATATGCCTGCTTTTCGGGTTGATTCTCCGGTTTGTAAAACGACATTGCCAAGCTGCGCTCCGGTTAATATAAGAGAATAGGGAGCTGTGGTCGGGTTGTTTGGATCTTCATTGAGGTCATCTACCAGATCGGCACATGAGGAGAAGATGAAAACAAGGGCGAAAATGAAGAGTATCTTTTTCATGGTCAATTTCATTTTTCTAATTAAAAGGTGAGCTCAAGGGTGAAAACATAGGATTTAGTACCGGGATTATTAAAATAGTCAATACCCCGTGCCACGCTAACTCCTTGCAGATTAGTGTCAGGATCATTGCCTTCAAATTCCGTCCAGAGGATCAGGTTTCTTCCGGTGAAGGATAATTGTGCATTACTGATTCCAATACGGGTTAACCATTCAGGTCTTGCCGTATAAGAAAGCGAAATTTCTCTAAGCCGTGTCCATGACCCGTCTTCTATAAAGAGTTCATCATTTCCAGCGCCAAAAAATCCGCCATCCGCATTGTACCAGGCTTCTGTGGCAGCCACGGGTCCTGCGCCAAAGTTCTCTATTGTACCCCGGAATGTTGTGCCGGCAGGAATTACGTTTCCATTAAAATCAAGCAAGTTTTGTGTAGCAGTAGTTTCTGTGGCCGAAGAGCCCCATGTGCCCAAATCGAGCATAACCGCTTTTGTTCCTGCCATGATATCTGCCCCCTGGAGGGTTTCAAAGAGTACAGAAAGCGAGAAATTTTTATATGTCAGCGTACTGTAAATTGATCCCTGCCAATCCGGATTCGGGTCTGCAATCACTCCGGTGGTTAAATCTTGTTCAGGAAAGCCGTTTTGGTCGTAAATGATATTGCCCTGCTCATCCCGTAGTATTCTTCCTCCTACCAAAACACCCAATGGATATCCTTCAATGGCCCGGGCGCTTGCTGATGCGAGTCCGCCGAGGTTAATATTCAATGTAGAATCCAACTTGGTTACTTCATTTTTAACCTTTGAATAAATCAGGCCTACATCCCACTTCCAGTCTTTCGAATTTAAAACCTGATAACCTAAATCCAGTTCGACGCCTCTGTTTTCGATTTCAGCGCCATTGGTATAAAGAGCAGTAACCCCTCGTGAATTCGCAATGGGGAAATCGAGGAGCATATCCTCTGTCCTGTTCATGTAGGTAGTAGCACTAAGAGAAAGTTTATTATCCAAAAACCTCAAATCCACACCCACTTCGAACTCCTTTTTTCTTTCCGGATTTAAAAAGGCGCTCCCACGTCTTGACGAAGGAATAAAGGCCCCATTGCCATAAAGACCACCATCCAATTGTCCGCCAAGATTGTCACTGAAAACGGGGGAAATGAATGTGTTTGAGGTGTTATAGCGTCGTGGTTGGACACCCACTTCACCGTATGACAAACGAAGTTTACCAAACGACAGGATTTGATTATCTCTCAATGCGTCAAGTTGCGTGAATTGCCATGCCAGTGACGCTGAAGGGAAAAAGAACGCTTTGTCAGAGTTTTCCCCAAATGTCGAAGCATATTCAGCACGTAGTGTGGCGTTCAGGAAGAACATGTCATACGCGGAGAAGTCTGCGGATGAATAAAGACCAACCGTCCGCTCCTGACCGTAGGTGCTGGTCACAGCTCTGTTTTCTGGCAGCGCATTATCTATATCACGTAAGCCACTTTCTACATCTGTAAACACAAGAAAATTTGTAATCTCAGCCCCTTCCGTGATGAGTTCTCTGTTATTATAATTGAATCCAAACAAGATGGATCCGCTGAAATTTTCATTAAACTTTGTCCCGGCCTTGGCGATATAGTCCATATTAAAAATGGTATTTCGCGCCAGATTCCGTTCGAATAGCCCTGTAATCAAGTCTGTAGAGGCCGAACCAGGGGTAACAAAGTTTTCTGTGGCTTCGGAATAGGTATCTACCCCTATCCGACCGATTAAATCCAGCCACGGCGTAGGTGATACCGTCAACTCCAGGGAGGAAACGATTCGGTTCACATCAACA
>CAYGOW010000286.1:0-5244 GCA_964351425.1 uncultured Roseivirgaceae bacterium | reverse complement strand
CGGCTAGAGCACCGGCCACTTGAAGGGTTTACTTTTGCCATCACTCCATTCAACCTCACAGCCATTGCGGGTAACCTGCCGGCATCCATGGCACTCATGGGTAATACCGTGGTTTGGAAACCTGCTGAAACCCAAATATATTCTGCCCATGTGGTGATGGAAGTATTCCGCGAAGCAGGTGTCCCTGACGGGGTCATCAACCTGATCTATGTGGACGGTCCAACCGCCGGAGATATCATTTTCAAGCATCCTAAATTTGTCGGCCTCCATTTTACCGGTAGCACCGGCGTTTTCCGTCACCTATGGAAAACAATAGGTACCAATATTGATCAATATGATACCTATCCGCGCATTGTAGGAGAAACAGGCGGTAAAGATTTTATCGTGGCACATAAATCTGCCAATGCAAAAGAGGTAGCAACGTCCATTACACGAGGAGCTTTTGAATTCCAGGGACAAAAATGTTCTGCTGCATCCCGGGCATATATCCCGTCAAACATTTGGGATGAGGTAAAGGAGCATCTTATTGCTGATCTTAAAACGATCAAAATGGGCCCTACCGAGGATTTCTCGAATTTCTTCAATGCAGTAATTGATGAAAAAGCCTTCGATAAAATTGCAGGGTATATTGAGAAGGCCAGGGAGAACAGCCTGAACGAAATAATTGCCGGCGGCAAGTATGATAAATCGAAGGGGTATTTTATTGAGCCAACGGTTGTGGTCACCAAGGACCCACAATCGCTCACAATGTGCGAAGAAATATTCGGACCGGTCATTACCATCTATGTTTACGATGGGGAAAACTTTGAAGAGACATTGAACCTTGTTGATCAAACATCAATGTATGCCCTGACGGGTGCGATATTCTCCAGGGACCGCTATGCCATTGACCTGGCGACCAAAAAACTCGTAAACGCCGCAGGAAACTTCTACATCAATGACAAGCCAACAGGTGCCGTGGTTGGACAACAACCATTCGGCGGGGCACGTGGTTCGGGCACCAATGATAAAGCCGGCTCCGTACTTAATTTACTTCGATGGGTCTCTCCGCGGACCATCAAAGAAACATTTGTACCCCCTACAGATTACCGCTATCCGTTTCTGTCAGAAGAATAACCCGGCGATTTGGAAAAATAAACCCCCGTGCAGCATTGTTCGGGGGTTTTTTATTTTTTTTTCAACCCAATTAAACCTTTCACCTTGTGATGCATCAAAGAACCGAATCAATCAATAAATCGTATGAAATTTCTTATTGCATCCATATTGACTTTCTTTTTTGTAACAACTTTTACATACGAGCCCGTGCAGGCTCAGCAAAGAGCAGAACGGGTCCATGCGCGTCACACCGTTAAAAAGCATCGTCGTGTACATCGTCGTACCACCAGAAGGATCCATCGACGTGTTAGCCGCAGGGCCCATATTAAGTACAACCACCTGCCCGCTTATCGCGTCCGCGTAACCGTTGCTCCCAAGGGAGCCGTGGTGGTCAGACACCGAAATGTATCCTATCACTACCATGCAGGTGTGTACTATCTCAAATCAGGGAACGCATGGATCGTTAGCCGTCCGGTAGTTGGGGTTCGTGTCCGCGTATTACCCGCAGCGCGACTGGCGATTCGCGTAAATAACAAAGCCTATTTCTACTATTACGGAACGTTCTACGAGCAACATGGCGATGATTATGTTACCGTAGCTGCCCCGACAGGCGCTTTGGTGGATGCATTGCCCGACGGTTATGAAATCGAAGAGATTGACGGAAACGAATATTACAACGTTGACGGCGATTACTATGCCGAGGTCGAAGATGAAAACGGACAGGAGATGTACGAGGTCGTCTCGATAGATTAAATACTGAGGTGGTGGATTGTAAAACCCTGTAGCGATCACCGGATCCGCTACAGGGTTTCTTTTTATTTAAGTGACTCAGGAATGGGGTTTTCCTCCCCTTCTGTTGTCCAGAGAATGCTGGTTATCCACCAGCGTTCGTGATCCCAGACCAGGTTAACCAGGTTGACCCCACGGCGCCTTGTTTCACCTTCATTGCCAACCGTAAGTTCATAAGCTGTTTTTATCTGTACGATCTTACCAAATTTCCATTCTTCCCGACCCAGTTCTTTCTCCGTTAATGCGTTCTGTTGCAGGAAAGAATCATGCTGTTCGATATAACTCACCGGCGTCATAGGTACATACCGGCTCGTGCCGTTGGGCATTTCGGCAACAGCGCCCATGATAGCATTCTCGGTGAACAGCGAACGAAATCGTATCCAATCCCGCTGTCCTGCCGGACCGGATATGACATCATATAAGGCAGTGATAATTCCATCCACTGTCTTCACATCTTCTGCACGCGCTACGGCAGCATTGGCATCCAGCCAGGCATTACGAAGATTAAACTGTTCGAAGGAAGGTGACTCGATAAAGCGCATTACATATTCCTGGGTTGTTGACTCCAGCACCACCGGCTGAGACAACGTGACTTCCTCGAAGGAACCGTCTTCACCTGGCCTGTTCACCACGACCGTAAGCAAATCCCCCTCTTTCAAACTGCTCCGGATCGCATCAATGACCTGTTGTGCATTCTCCGGTCCGATTTCCTCACCCTGCACCGTGAGCAAACGATCTCCAATCTGATAGCCCATTCGTTTACCGAACTCATTCATCTGACTAATATTTGCCACTACCAGCTTTTGCTGCTCCCCATCAAAACCAAGTTGAATATTCCCCAGGCTCACTTGTTTTACTTCAGCTGACTCAATGTATTCAATGCCCGCCTTGGCAAAATATTCTTTGTACGGCAATGATTCTTTGCCTGCCACATACCGTGAGAAAAACTCCCCGATTTCGGGATATGTCATCTCCGTGATCACATCAAATAATTCCTCATCCTTAAACGCACGATCTGCACCATATTTCTCACCCAAGTCGGCTACGAGGTCCCGAAGGCTGTACCGGCCGTTGGACAAGTCCAGCAGACGAATATCGAGCATAGCACCAATAAGCGCTCCTTTTTCATAGACATTGCCATATTCACGCTCATATTCTCCGGCGGCTTTCATGCTAAGTTCGGTGAATGGCAGGTCGTCTGAATACTGCGTTTTTGAACTTCGTATTTTGCCCGACAGGATATCCAGGTATTCCTCGGGAGAAATCATTCCATAACGAACTTGTACGTGGGCGGCAGAGTATTCCGTGATGCCTTCATAAAGCCACAAATGTCGCGACAAGTCTGCTTCATTGAAATTGAAATTCTCAATCTCCTCGGAATGAATAGTCAAAGGAGTAACAATATGAAAAAACTCATGCGCCGCAATATCTACCAACGTTTGGGCCAGTTGCTCCTGTGGATATTCAGGAAGGTAATAAAAGGATGAATACGAATGTTCAAGTGCTCCGGCAATGGGATTGACGGATGAACCCCCATCGAAATAATAGATAAACGCATATTTATCCACCGGCAGTGTACCCCCCAGGTATTTGCGCTGATTCTCCAGTAAAACAGCCAATTGATCTGACAAATAATCGGCCGTCACCTTTTTATTCGGAGAATATACCGATACAAGTACTTCCGCCCCGCCCATGGAAACCACGGCTGTGTCCGGCACATTGTACATCATCGGCGAATCAACCAACCGGTCATAATCGTCAACCAGATAGACATCTTTCTCCTCCTCCGAGGTGGTTGTCACCAGCGCAGTTGACCCATAAAAACCGGCAGGTTTATGGACCGTGATTTCAAAGGGGTCCTCACGGCTTTCCGCCATGTAGCCAAAAAAGCCCGGGGTCCCGATCACAAAGTTTGCCCCGTCTTCGATATTAGTCCCGCCCATGGGATACACGTTATTGGGTATTGTTGTGTCATAGGTATCCTCCACGAGATAAGTTATTTTGTGAAGCTTATTTGCCTTTTTTATCAGGTAATCATTCTCCGTTATTTTCTCTACCGGAAGTTCCTTGCCTTTCTCATCAAATGCCTTGAATTCATGGATGAATTTTCCAAAGTCACTGATGTTATACGTCCCGGGAATAATTTTGGGGAAATAATAGTGAACTTCGGACTGATCTGTGGCCGGTGCATAATACGTCACCTGAACCTGGTCATTGGTGACCGTTTGAAGATCCACTTCATATTTATTCACATCCTGTGCTTGCAGTGGCAAAACAGCCGACCAGGCAAGAAGTATCAACAATAACTTTTTCATCTTGTACTGTATTTTGAGTTAAGGTACATAGTTACAGGTACACATTTAAAAAAGCTGGTATTTACAAAGGATCGGATTTATTATCGGGTAAATGGAAAATGGCACCGGTGAAAAATTATAAAAATGACATTTTCAGGTCATTTTCTGTCATCCGTTGGGATGCAGGATACATTTTATCCCTTGAATCAATACTTTTTGTATCTTTGAGAAACTTTTATGGCGCGTTGTGCGTCTAAAATGATCATGAAGCTCACTTCATTCAAACGAAATACCGCCCTTATCATGGCTTTCCTGTTTCTGATGACAGCGACTGGATTCTCCATGAATATCCACTATTGTGGCGGAGAGCTAAAGGATATAGCTTTCTTTTCGGATGAAGTAGAATGCAGCATGATGGCCGAAATGAAAATGGCCAAGTCGTGTCCCATGCATGATATGGTTGCCACCGATTGCTGTGAAGATCAGGACGTCCAGGTGGCCGCTGATTCTCCCGAATCCTATGTCACCCAGTCTATTTCACTTCAGCCTGACTGGGAACCGGCACCGACTCAGGAGGTTCTTACCTTCTCCGGCAGGACTTCACCCGAGCTTTTACGTTCATACACTACTTATCGACCGCCTCCGATTGACAGGGACATATTCGTTCTGGTTCAATCCTTCCTTTTATAATCATGCATTAGGTAATACGCCTTCCGGTCAGCCCGGAGGGTTTTCGTATTGTATTTAACCTATATGTGATGATTAATTCTATAATAAAGTTTTTTCTTACCAATAAGCTTATTACGCTCATTCTGGTGGTAATTCTAACCGGATGGGGTATAATGACGGCGCCATTTGACTGGGAGCTTTCCTTCCTTCCCAGAACGCCTGTGCCCGTTGACGCCATCCCTGATCTGGGGGAAAACCAGCAAATTGTTTTTACCGAATGGCCTGGTCGTTCACCCCAGGATATTGAAGACCAGGTCACCTATCCCCTGACCACAGCACTACTGGGTGTACCAGGGGTTAAATCAGTCCGGAGTAATTCCATGTTCGGTGTATCGAG
>CAYGOW010000285.1:0-5295 GCA_964351425.1 uncultured Roseivirgaceae bacterium | reverse complement strand
AAATTTGCTGATCCGTAGAGAAGTTTGACTGAAGATAGATCTGGTGCTGCATCTCTTCGGAAAGAATATAGGCCAAATCTCCTCCGGGAGAATAGAAATCATAATCATGGATACTCGTGGCAAAATTCGTTACCTGCGTATAGATTCCTGATTCAAGATTAAATTTAAAGAGATTTTTTATCCCCTTCTGGTCGCTGATATAGATAATATTTTCATTATCCAACGCGTACGGCTTAACATCTTTACTTACCGTATTCGTAATGCGCGTTAATACATTGGTTGTGGTATCCAGGTTATAGGCATAAATGTTGTAATTCTCCGAAATCGCTTCCATTTGATTCTCAGAATCCACCTGTAATGAATCTGATTTTCGGTTGGAACTGAATACAATTGTATTTGTCCCCGGCATAAATACCGGATCAATATCATCATACAAATCGTCGGTTAATCGTTTGGTCCTGTCACGCAATGACGACAGCAAATACAGGTCGTTTTTTCCCCTGACGACTCCACTGATGATAAACAGGCGACCATTATCAGAAAAGGACAAGCTATTGACTTGCTCGAATCTGCCTAACCTTCTGGGTAAACTATTCTTTGATTCTACGTCGACCAACGTAAACGTTACAATTCCTCCTTTGGTATGGATGATTCCCAATCGGGTGGTATCTGCCCAATCAATCAGCGGCATGGAATAATCAACCTCCTGACCGGTTAATTTAAATCCGGAACTCATCACGACATCCTCCCGGCCAGTGCTCACGTTTCGGACAATCACCTCGTTCTTGCCCCGATTATTTTTTGTGTAGGCCAGACGCGTGCCATCGGCGTTGAACTTCACCTGATTTAAAAATAAATCCTTTTTATTTTTATTCAGCAATTGATCCTCAGACGGCATGGTGTAGCTGCCATAGACCTCCTCCCTGCTTTGGGTGTAAAAGGTGAACCAATCCTGCATAAGCTGGTCATAACTTACCCCCAGGGTTATAGTAACACTTTTTTCTTCGTTACGAATAATCCGCGTATAATTCAGGATATTCGCCATGGCACCGCGGCCATACTTTTCAGAGATAAAATTCCACAGCGACTGACCGGCCAGGAGGGCGTCTTTCCCTTGAAGCCTGTTAAGCTTTTTCGGTTTCCTGGTTTCCATTAATTCCCGGGCAAAGTCGTCCATTTCGATGCTCCATCCTTTCGCGACATACATCGCTGCACCATCGATAAACCATTCCGGCAGATTCAGAAGTACAGAGCTTTGGAACATATCCTTCAAATTGCCCCCGTACATCATTTCGTTTACGATGGCTGCGCTCACTTTAAAAAGTAGCTCTTCCTTGAGGTCCGACATGGAACCCGGGTTCGCTACTTCAATGTATGACTTGACAAATTTGGTTTCACCACCGGCCGACAGACCGGTTTCGTTCAGGCCCACATTACTTTGCTGCAGGTCCTCTACGGAATTATACAGGAATACTTTTGTCTTGGAATAGGGTGGATAGCCGATCAGGTCGGTCATTCGTTCGAACTCTGATTCGAGATATTCAATGACCTCGCGGGCAATGGCATCACTGCCCTGGTAGAAGTACACATCAAAATTATCAGAATCAAGGTACCTCCACTCGAAATTTTCGTGCTGGATTCGGTTGCGCCCGTAACGCTCCGATGCGTTCTGTGCCTGACTCATTTCCACCTGCCCCAGGGACAGCGCGGTCACAAGCATCAACAATATTCTAACTCTCTTCATTAGCAACTAAACAAGACTTCTAATATAACGAAAAATACCGACTAATATTCACATCTTCCAACAGAGCATTTCCATCTGTCAGATACGCCGCAAGGTGTTTTCCGAACCATGGAGCAAGCGAAACTCCCTTTGTACCTAACCCATTAAAGAGTCCAATGGTTTCATATTCCGGATGTAACCCGATGATTGGACGTCTGTCGGCAGTTGCAGGCCGGATACCGGCATAATGCCTGATTATCCTGGGGGTTGCCTCCACGAGTTGACTTAGCCGGTTTATCAAGTAGGATTGCCCTTCTTCCGATGGCTCCCAGTCCAACTCCCGGTTGTTGTAGGTACTCCCTACCCTGAAAACGCCTTCCTCTAACGTAACGACAAACACCCCACGGTTCACAATTGCCGGAAAACGGGCATCCATAGCCACTTCAATTATTTCACCCTTTACTGGTCGAAACGGCAACCAGTCGAAAAAAGTATTTGACACTGCGGATGTTCCGTCGCAAAATATGATCTTTTTTGCAGTGATCCCGGCCATGGTGACGCTATCCTCACTCAGCTCCACCGAGGCATTCTCCAGTGTCTCCTTATACAATATCCCTTGTTCACGGAACATTTGTGCCATAGCCTCCAGGTATACAGGAATATCAAGGTACCCGGACTCCTTCAAAAGTATCCCTCCATAAGGATCATGTACCCCCTCCATAAAATTTTCCTTCCTGACTGAATCAAGATAGGGCTGGAAATCACTGTCCGCACTCTTTCCCATCCACTCATTTTGCTCTTCAATAGATACAAACGGACGATAAATGGGCTTTTGGTGCAAAAATGATGCGCCGGTAAGGCCTTCCATCCTGCAATAAAACGTTTTGAGATAAGGAAACAGACTGTCTGCCATCCAGGTCTTGACCATATTCCTGCCAGTCACCGGATTGAATAATCCCGCCGCTACCCGAGAAGAACTCTCCGGCCGTTGATCATCCAGCATCAAGACAGAAGCACCCCTGTCCAGCAGGTGCATGGCCAGGGATGAACCCGCCAGGCCCTGGCCAATAAGTAAATATTCACAAGCTTTCTTCATGAATTGCCTTATTCTCTGGTAATATCTTTAATTTAGTCACTACTGCAAACAACAGCTATTTTACGTAATGATACAGGTTAAATCATTTGTTTTTAATCCATTTATGGAAAACACCTACGTCCTGTATGACGACACAAAGGAATGTGTCATTATCGATCCGGGATGTTACGAGGAGTATGAAGAAGAGGCGCTGGACGAGTTTATCAAAACCAACCAGCTGAAGGTCAAATTGTTGATCAGTACACACGGCCATATCGACCATGTACTTGGCAATGATCATGTGATCCGGACATACGGCGTGCCGTATCTTATGCATGAAACTGACCTGCCGGTATTACGGGCAGTCGAATCCTACGCGCCAAACTATGGATTCCAGCACTATACCCCGGCTGAACCCACTGGGTTCCTTACCGAGGGCGATACCATATCTTTTGGCGAATCTGCTTTTGACGTTCTTTTTCTGCCAGGTCATGCCCCCGGGCATATCGGACTGTTGAACATGGATCAGAAAATACTCGTTAGCGGGGACGTGCTGTTTCGGGAAAGTGTCGGACGGACAGATTTACCGGGTGGTGATCATGCCACGCTCATCGACAGCATTCATGAAAAGCTGTTTTCTCTTCCGGATGATATTACCGTTTACTGTGGCCACGGTCCGCAAACGACTATCGGACATGAGAAGCAATACAATCCATTTTGTGCGACAGCCGAATAAGGCATGATACGAAAGAATATTCCGAATATGCTAACGTGTGCCAACCTGGTTTCTGGTTGTGTCGGGATTTATTTTGTGTTTTCCGGTGACTTGCTCATGGCCACCTACCTAATCTGGACGGCCATGATTTTCGATTTCCTGGATGGCTTTGTAGCCCGATTACTTCGTGTGAGTTCTCCCATTGGTAAGGAACTGGACTCCCTGGCGGATATGGTCACTTTTGGGGTATTGCCTGGTTTTATGATGCTATTTCTCATCCGGGAAGGACTCCCTGAGCAGCCCGAATGGGGATTTGCCGCACTTGCCGTGCCGGTTTTTTCCGCTCTCCGCCTGGCCAATTTTAATGTAGATGAACGTCAGAGCGATTCCTTTATTGGCTTACCCACACCAGCGAATGCCTTATTTCTATCCAGTTTGCCTTTTCTGGAAGGCACGATGATGGAATGGATCCTGAATCCGTGGCCATTATTGGTCATTACGGTTGTCTTTGCCTTTTTATTGGTGGCCCCGCTGCCTTTATTCTCATTGAAATTCAGTTCATTTCGCTGGACGGGCAATCGTCTGCGGATAAATTTTCTTCTGATCAGCCTGCTATGTCTGCTATTTTTCAGAATGGCCGGGATCCCCCTGATCATACTCGTTTACTTGGCCATGTCGGCAGGTTACCATATTTTCGGGAAAAGCAATTAAATCAAGTATCGAAACGTTTCCCTTTAGTTGACTGTTACATTCAAGTTATTCTAATAAATCAGCGTGAAGCTCATAGCAAGCATATTTTTTGCCCTAATCGTCACTCAGTCTCTTGGACAAAATTCCATTTTATCCGATGGTCAGTGGGTAAAATTTATCATTCGGGAGAATGGCATGTATCGCTTGCGCGGAACGGATTTACAAGCGGCGGGTATTTCACTGGAGAATGTAAGCTCCGACCGGGTACATATGGCGGCATTTCCCGGTGGACCTCTGAATCAGTTGCTCGAAGACGGGGAGCCTCCTCGGCTTACGGAGATTGCTATTACTGTACTTGACGGGAATGACGGATCTTTCGACCCGCAAGACATGATCCTGTTTTACGCCGAAGGGGCACATCACATTCAACAAACTGCCGACGGCCCGCAATTTAATCACAACCCTTACAGCCAGATCAACTTTGTTTTTGTCGGGATAAGCGAAGGATCCGGAAAACGGGTAATGCCCCTGGCTCCCATGTCATCGCCTGCACCGGTGTTTAACACCTTTAAAGACCTGCGCTTCTACAAAACGAGTGAAAATAACCTGTTGGAATCGGGACGTAAATGGTACGGCCGCAGGCTTCAGACCGGTCAATCCGCCAGCATCGGTTTTACTATTCCTGACATAGTTCCGGGAGGCAATATGACCATAACCAGCGCGGTTATGGCCCAGTCTTTTTCACTGGCTACCTTTACATTGTCGTGGGATGGGTCGGTTATTGGCCAACAGGAGGTGAATCCCGTACCTGATTTTCTCAATCCCCCCAGCAATAATCCCTTCCGGTACAGTGTCAAAGGAAGGGAAGAAATCACCTCTTTTACCTTCCCGGTCACTGGCAATGGCGGATCCCAACAACTAGACATCGATTATAACGCCTCGGGAAGCGGACGGTCAATCGGCTTTATCGACTATGTGCTGGTCGAAGCAGACAGAAACCTGGTTTTGCCGGCCGATCAGTTGCTGTTTGCCGGCAGCGGTCCGGGGCACTATGAAATTTCATTTACACAATTCGCGCCTCTGATTTGGGAT
>CAYGOW010000284.1:2777-5316 GCA_964351425.1 uncultured Roseivirgaceae bacterium | reverse complement strand
GAGCCCTGAAGTCTGCAGGATTTACAGGCATCTGTGTTAGTATTGACCATTACCTTCCCGAAAAACATAATCAGTTCAGGGGCCATGACAAAAGTTTCGATCACGCATGGAATGCGGCCATTCATGTGGCTCGCTCCGGCATGGTGCTTTGTCTCAACCTTTGTGTAACACGCGACCTTTGCTCAAGAGGCGAGTTAATGAAATATGCTGAGATGGCACAAAAGCTTGGTGCCTCATTTATACAGTTACTTGAACCGAAGGCTGTTGGTCATTGGACCGGCTGTGATGTAGAATTGCGCGAGAATGAGTATGAAATTCTGGAAGAGTTTATGAATGAAATGAATCATTCGTCCGAATATAATGATTGGCCACTGATAACTTACCATGGCTGGCACCAGCGCCGCGTGGGCTGTTTTGCTGCCGGCAACAGATCCCTTTATGTAGACACGGATGGAGATTTGCACAACTGCCCGTTTTGTCACAAAAAAGGGGCGAATGTGCTTTTGGATTCATTACCTGAAGCTATTGGTAAGTTGCGTACTAATTCTTGCGGAACCTATCGCAAGGCGCCTTACATATGAGTCACCCTCAATCCATTGTTTTGAGCGCATAAATTTGCGTAAATTGCTTTCATGAGACCATATATATTAGCCGAAACGAACTGGAAAGCATTAAAAGATTCGAAAATGGACTTGGCGGTATTGCCCTGGGGGGCTACCGAAGCCCATAACTACCATATGCCCTATGGGACCGACATTATTGAAGCGGATCATATAGCCGCAGAATCGGCACGTCTGGCCTGGGAGCGTGGAGCGAAGGTTGTGGTACTCCCGACCATTCCATTTGGAGTGAATACGGGTCAATCAGATATCTACCTGGATATCAATATGAATCCGAGTACACAATATGCCATTCTCAAGGATGTAATCACTGTATTGAACCGCCAGGGAATCTATAAATTCGTGGTGTTTAACAGTCACGGGGGAAATGATTTTAAACCGATGCTCCGTGAATTGGGGCTTGAATTTCCAAAGATGTTCCTTTGCGCAACCAATTGGTTTCAGGCCGGTGACAAGAAATCCCTTTTTACACATCCGGGTGATCATGCGGATGAAATGGAAACCAGTATGATTCTGTATTTGCGACCTGACCTGGTGCGACCGAAGGAGGAATGGGGAGATGGCCGGGAACGGAAAATGAAAATTGGTGCTTTTCGCGAAGGATGGGCCTGGACTGAACGAAAGTGGAGTCAGGCTACCGTGGATACAGGCGTGGGAAATCCCATCGATTCAACTGCGGAAAAAGGAGAGACCTTCTTCACGACGGTGACACGTCAGGCGGCTGATCTGTTTTTTGATCTTTGTCTGGCCGATTTGGATAACATGTACGAAGACTGATCATTGCGCTAACGCACTGGGTTCCAGTGGGAATGTTGTGAAAGCGAAAAGTTAATACTATCTTCCGCCCACTTACTAACAACCAACGTGCATCAGGATTCTCTTTCAGTGAGGATGTAGGGCAGCATAAAAGCGTCCTGTTGCCTGCATCCTATGCTTACACAACCAGTTAACACTATCAATCCGGTAACCGGAAATGAACGAATTGCCGCGCTTGACATTACGCGGGGCATCGCCCTGTTGGGTATTCTCCTGATGAATATTGTCGGATTCGGCCTTGGCCCGGATGCTTATTGGAACCCTGCTGCCGCCGGTGGAGACACCGGACTCAATCTCAAAGTATTTGAAATCATGTCCGTATTTTTTGAGGGCACTATGCGCGGACTCTTCAGTATGCTTTTTGGGGTGGGAATGGTACTATTGACCGACCGCCTGTTGCAAAAACAGGCTGGTATTAAGGTGGCGGATATCTATTTTACCCGCACCGTTTGGCTCATCATATTCGGACTTGTCCATGCCTATTTACTATTGTGGTGGGGTGAAATCCTCTACGCCTATGGGGTCATGGGATTACTGCTTTTTGTTTTCAGGAACACAAAACCCGCGTATCTCATCATTGCAGGGATTCTTTTGCTTGGCATTGATACGGGGAAAAGTTACCTGGGATATGAAGAAATGCTGGAGAATAAGGCAAGCTATGAGGCGTATCAGGCCCTGGATGAAACAGAGAAGGAAGCAGCCGATGAAGAGCTGATTGCTGGGAATAAGGCCTGGGAAGGGGTGTTAAAAGCTCCGGAAAAAATACAGGAAAATTATGAGGAATATCTGGCGAATACGCAGAAGAGTTACTTTGGTATGGTGGCGGCATTTGCGCCCTTTAACCGTATGATCCATATGAAACTATACATGTGGGGAATATTTGATATCCTGAGTGTGATGTTGATTGGTATCGCACTATACCGGTTGAATATAATTACCGCACAAAAGTCCTGGCTGTTTTATTTGGCTCTGGTCGTGGTCGGTTACCCATTGGGTATCTGGATAAATTACCGGGAACTGAACATCATGACCTCCGGGGATTTCATGCCCCTGGCCATGTCGGAAGCATCCATCACCTATCCTGTAGGAAGGTTATTTATTCT
>CAYGOW010000284.1:0-2767 GCA_964351425.1 uncultured Roseivirgaceae bacterium | reverse complement strand
GATCATGCTTTTTTGTAAAGCCAATATCCTTTCATGGGTGCGCATTGCATTAGGCAGTGTCGGGAGAATGGCCCTGACGAATTACATGATGCATTCGGTGATATGCATGTTCGTTTTTTACGGATTTGGGTTTGACCTTTTTGGCAAATTACAACGCTATGAATTGTACTATGTCGTAGCCTCAATTTGGGCCTTTCAGTTGATATTCAGCCCAATTTGGTTGCATTATTTTCGATTCGGCCCGCTTGAATGGCTATGGCGATCACTGACCTACCGCAAATGGCAGACAATTCGCAAGCAGCCGGTCCGGCCTGAGGTAATTCTGGCTGAATAGTTTAGTTTACCTGCCGCAGCCTGGAGGCTACGGCGGACAAGATGTTCCGGTGGACACAGTGAGGATTCGACCCTACCCCGTCATCCCCGTCCGTCATGGTTCAGTTGGGTAGATGCCTGCCAAACGGGGATCCCCACAACTATGTCGCTACGCAGATCCCCGATCGGAGGTATGCTGCTTTCAATAAACCGTACGTTCGGGGATGACGGGAGAAAAGATAGTCCGGTGGAGCATCCTTGCTCTGCCTATTTGACTCAGGAGTCTAAGCGTAGACCCAGCCTTCCATGCCTGCAGGCAGGCAGGCCGCCGTCAGGCTGCCACGTCCGACAGGTGCCAGGAACGATAAGCTGCCTAAGTAGCCCCATATTGATTCCCGGCAGAATCTGTTGTAACTTGTACACTATCAAACAACAACCATCAATCAAATGAAATACTCCATCACTATACTAGCTTTTGCAGGCCTGTTTATATTCTCATGCGGTGCCCCCAAAGAGGAACCTCAAGAAGAAGCCCTGGCCAGCTACACCATTGAACAATTCATGGATGTGGAGGCCATTAACGGAAGCTCATTTTCCCCGGATGAATCCAGGGTAATGATCAATAGTAATGAATCAGGAATTTTTAATGCCTATGAAATTGACTTGGCTACGGGTGAAAAGACTCAGGTGACCAATTCGACCGAGGATGCCGTTTTCTCCCAGGGGTATTTCCCGGAAGATGACAGATTCATTTTCACCAGCGACCAGGGAGGAAACGAAATAACACACATATACATCCGGTCCAAGGAAGGGGATGTCCAGGACATTATACAGGATTCAACCGCCAAGGCACAATTTGGTGGATGGAATCACGATCGCACCCATTTTTACTACTTATCCAATGCGCGTGATCCGCAGTTTTTTGATATGTACCAGGTGAATGTAGCCAGTGAGGCTGAGGGTAACATTTCTAATGAAAAGCTGGTATATCGAAACGAAAACGGACTTAATCCGCAGAGCATTTCCCGGGATGGACGCTATATCGCCCTGGTGGAACAAATTACTACCAGCAACCAGAACATGTATTTGCTCGATACGGAATCCGGTGAGCGGAAGCTACTGACTCCACATGAAGGGTTTATTCAGTACAGTCCCCAATACTTTTCGCCGGATGGATCAAAATTAATTTATCTCACGGATGAAGGAGACGAGTTTATGTACCTGAAATCATATGACATTGCTTCAGGTGAAAGTGAGGTTATGCAGAAGGCGGATTGGGACATTTGGTACAGTTATCTTTCACATAACGGTACCTACCGGGTCACTGCTATCAACCAGGATGCCAGCACAGTGGTTGAAATAGAGAATACTGAAACGGGAGAAATGGTGGATATACCGGACCTTCCGGAAGGGGATATTACTTCGGTGAATATTTCGGATAGTGAAAAAATGATGACCTTCTATGCCAGCAGTTCGAAGTCACCAAACAATCTGTATCTGTATAATTTTGAAAGTGGCGAACTTAAAAAACTTACCGACACGATGAATCCTGAAATTAATGCTGATGATTTGGTAGAAGGAGAAGTCATTCGCTATAAGTCATTTGACGGGATGGAAATTCCGGCGCTGTTGTACAAGCCTAAAATGGCCTCGGCCGAGAATAAAGTACCGGCACTGCTTTGGATACATGGAGGTCCGGGCGGACAAACCCGTCTGAATTATTCAGCGGCTGTGCAGTACCTGCTCAACCATGGATATGCAATTCTCGCTGTAAACAATCGGGGAAGCTCCGGTTATGGCAAGACGTTTTATCAGGCCGATGATCAGAAACATGGTCAGGATGATTTACAGGATTGTGTAGAGTCGAAAAAATTCCTGGCAGGGCTGGATTATATTGACAGTGAAAATATTGGTATCCTGGGAGGCAGCTATGGTGGCTACATGGTGATGGCTGCCCTGGCCTTTGCCCCTGAAGAGTTTGAGGTTGGCGTGAATTTATTTGGCGTAACCAATTGGTTACGTACTTTGAAAAGTATACCACCCTGGTGGGGTTCTTTTAAAGATGCTTTGTATCAGGAAATGGGGAATCCGTATGAGGATTCAGTAGCACTCTACAATAAGTCCCCGCTTTTTCATGCGGACAAAATACAGCGGCCTTTTATTGTGCTTCAAGGAGCCAATGATCCGCGTGTATTAAAAGTTGAATCGGATGAAATAGTTGCGGCCGCACGTGAAAATGGTGTGCCGGTGGAATATGTTTTATTCGATGATGAAGGACATGGTTTTGTCAAAAAGGAGAATAACATCACTGCATGGAAAGAAGTATTGGCCTTCCTGGATGAATATCTGAAGGAGGAACAGGTGGTGGTGCAGTAGGGTTAGACTATGGGGTTATCGGCCGCAGCCAGGATCCGCCTGAGGCGGACAGGGCGCTACGGCGGACGAATTATTCAAA
>CAYGOW010000283.1:0-5340 GCA_964351425.1 uncultured Roseivirgaceae bacterium | reverse complement strand
AATTCATAATTGTCTATGATTATCCAAAGGGAAAGTGCTATTTCAAGCGGATCTGAAATGCCGGCTACACCCATAAAAAAAGCCGGCCTGAAAAAAGTTTCAAGCCGGCTTGACAGATCTTTTGTTGTATTAATTTGACCCCGCCTGTTCTGCAACCGGAAGTCCCTCCCGTGGCATAAGTTCACCGCGCTGAGCTGTATGATAGGTGATGATAGCAATAACAGTAGCCATTTGCTTCAGGTCATCCATTTCGAGTCGGTCGTATACATCCATGTTGGTATGGTGGGTACGGGTATTGTACTCTACTTCGTCCTGGATAAACTGGAAACCAGGTAATCCAATCGCATCAAATCCCAGGTGATCGGTACCGCCTGTATTTCGAATCGTGATGGTCGGTGATTCGATTATATCCGACATGGCATTGAACCAGCTGGCAAATACCGGACGTGCGGCTTCGTTGCCCTGCAGGTATACCCCGCGGATCCGACCGGTTCCGTTGTCAATATTATAATACGCCGACAGTTTTTCATGTTCGGGCTTCAAAGCCATGGTCTCGCGATCGCCGAAGTGATTCTTTACATAATTACGCGATCCGTGAATCCCCTGTTCTTCTCCCGTCCACAGGGCAATTCGAATCGTACGTTTGGGCTGCAATCCCAATGTTTTGATGATTCGCATGGCCTCGAGCATCACGGCACAACCGGACGCGTTGTCAGTAGCCCCGGTACCTCCGTGCCAGGAATCCAGGTGCCCGCCGATCATGACTACTTCGGACTTCAGGTTTTTATCGGTTCCCTGAATTTCACCAATCACGTTATACCCCTTCATATCATCTTCATAGAAGGATGTTTGGACATTCGCTTCCAGTTTCACCGGAATGCCTTTTTCGATCAATCGCATCATCAGGTTCGTATGTTCGGGAGCCATTTCGAATTCAGGTCCGGCAACTTCCGAGTCAGGGGCGTAGGACGCTCCGTTGGAGGTGAAAAACGTGCCGTGCCTTCCACGACGTCCTGAAATAATCAATGCGGCTCCTTCTTCCGAAATGAATTCATTCACTTTATTGCGCAAGGCACGCATGGCTCTCCAACGTGCATATCGATCGGCATAGTCTCCGCCACCGCCGGCTTGCACGGGATATTTTTCCATTTCTTTAAGTTCTTCATCGGTGTAGCGATTTCCGTCCGGTTCAAAAGTCGCTGTGACATCGTATGCTTCGGTCATCAGTACGATCTTTCCCCCCAGTTTTCCTTTGTATTTTTCAATATCTTCCTCCGATTCGATGGTGACCAGGACAACTTCTCCCGATATTTCACCGTCCGTGCTGCCGGTCCATGCTTTTGGTACAGCAATGAATGGCATGTAATAGGGCTCTGTCATGGCCACATAGCTTTTATCCACCTCCCAGCCTTTGCCAAACTCTCCCCAGGGTTCCAGGGCAACATTGCTCAGTCCCCATTCTTTCATTTCGTCTACCGCCCATTGTGAAGCTCTCGCCAGACCAGGCGAATTTGTGAGGCGTGGTCCCGACACGTCAGTCAGGTAGGAGGCGATCATTTCCATTTGGGAGTTTTCCATCCCCTCTGTTTTTATTTTGGCGATGACATCGTAGTCAATTTTTTCCTGTCCGGCCGCAAAGAAGACAAGGCCGAAAATCAGGGCGCAAAAAGGTAGTAGTGGTTTCATTATGATTTGATTAGGTTAAGTATGCAGTTTAAGAAAAATTAACCATCAATTCAGTGAATGCTACCTAAAATTACACAAATGGGAGCGGTGAAGGTTTAGTGTTAAAAAACATGATGTCTTTTATTTTTTTAGGTAACATTCGTTACGTCAGCTACGGATAAAATGAGCTAATCTTGACTAGTAAAACAAACACAACCATGAAATATTACCATAAAAAAGAGCTTGAATGCCAGTCATTCGAAAAGGTGATTCAAAAAGTTACGGAAGCGTTGAAGAAGGAAGGATTTGGCGTCCTGACCGAAATTGACGTAGCCGCCACGATGAAAAAGAAACTGGACGTTGACTTCCGGCCGTACCGCATCCTGGGTGCCTGCAATCCCGAATTTGCCTACCAGGCCCTGCAGGCAGAGGACAAGATCGGGGTCATGTTGCCCTGTAATGTGATTGTGCAACAAAAGGGAAACAACGTCGAGGTAGCAGCGGTCGATCCGATGGCTTCCATGCAGGCCGTGGAGAATGACTCGCTGGGAGAAATTGCCGGGGAGGTAAACAGCCGACTGAAACGAGTAGTAGCTTCTCTCTGACATATCAATCAGGGAGTACGGTAATGATCAAGCGCTTGTAACGCGTAAGCGACGGTCTCCCTTTGTCCGTTACCTGGAGAATGAAGTGCAGCGTTTCCTTCTTTGTCACGTCCGGAGCCGTGAAAGGCACTTCGTACATATTCGCGGCATACGGACGAAAAGAAAGCCGTTCCGGATAGGTGCCCGCTTCCGGGTACATAAACCATAGATAACTCATGGAGTCACCGTCCGAATCTTCGGTGCCCAGTGCACTGAACCTGAATGTTTCGCCCGACTTCATCGTGATGTGTTCCGGATGGTTGAATTTCACCTCTGGCGGATGATTGGCTTCTTCATACGACATGATTGTCCAATCCATCCGTGCGGCGAAATCGTGCTGAAATGCTTCCCGCCAGCGCCAGATAGTGGCCTCGTTACTTCCATATCCTTCCCCCGCTATAAATACACTATCAACGGCATTGGTCCAGATAGCACGTGTTTCAGGCTGATCCTTTGGCCAATTCTCCCGACGAAACCGCCCGTTATTACTGTCCCTGAATTCTGGCTTATAGAGTTCATAGCGACCACCCCATCCGCCCAGGTCCGGGTGTTCCGAAACATTGAGTCCATTCGGGATAAGTCCCAGGAAACTGGGTGTATCCCCTTCCATACCATAGGCTACATCCGGGTAGGCGGCACCCAACGGCCCGTGATCCTGCTGGATATGTTCCGCGAGCCATTCATCCGATACCACTTCTGAATTGGACCCGGGAAAATCTCCCATCATTCCCCTCCAGGTGGCATAGCTGTAGTTGTAACCGGGGGTCACAATGTAAAAGATGCCCGGGAAGGTGTTGCGTATCCAGGGACCGCTGTCGTCCTGGTCCGATATGGTGTATATCCGAACCTTGTCATAAAGTCGCTGTGCCTGACGCGGAGGCATCGTTTCTTTTATTTTCCAAAGTGCCTGGGCCAGGGTATTCGGACCGCCCCAGACGGTGAACCAGACCGGGCGGTCATCTTCTTTTTTCAGTACCTCGATAATGTGTTCGGAGCCTTCAGAGTCATGGCCTTCTCCAACCCCGTTCATGCCATAGACAGGAAGACCTGCCCGTACTTTTGCGGCCAGTTCGCCAGCAGGAAGAAATCCCTTTTCATGTTCCAGGAGATTGGGTCGTACCTTCTCATACGCGGAAAGTATGCGGTGAATGCTTTCCGGCGATACGCGGGCTTTCTGATGAATAGAAGTCGTGGCAATCAGTCCCTCCACCTCAAAGTGATTGGCATACAGCAGAAAGCGTATCATTGACTGCGCATCGTCCGGGTCGGCTTCGATGTCGGTTAAGACGACAATTCTTGGTGTTGTCTGGGCATGGCAAATCGTAAGCACAAAAGTGAGTAAAAGGGGGAGTAGTAGGTATCGCATGATTGAATATAACATATTCTGAAATAACAGAGGTTCGATGATGCCCTACATCATCAAATTTTGAAGTAAGAGTAGTGGTCAGAATTTACTGTCGGGTTTTCACTATATATTTACGATATTCCCATTCCATTATCTGTATATTCCATGCTGTTATTTCTTCGGCGAATTCGCCAGCGTCTTCTTTCCAAAAATAAGTTCACCGTTTACCTGACCTATGCCGTCGGTGAAATTGTCCTGGTTGTCATTGGTATCCTGATCGCGATCCAGGTAGACAACTGGAATACCGCACGGAAGCAACGGGACGTTTTGCGGTCCTATGCAAGTGCTTTGATCAATGACCTGGAGAATGATCTTGATGTCATCGATGTGAGTTATGGGCAGGTTCGCCAGCGCTCCCTGTATATTGACAGTTTGTCGGGGTATACGTTTAATCGAACCATTGAAGACATGTCCGGCGTAGACTTAGATATTTTGGCCAGGGCCGGGTATCGTCCGTATGCCTGGAACCGAAGCACATTGGCAGAGCTAAAATCCTCCGGAGCAATGCGCTACATGCGAAATGATTCGTTATCCAAAGCCATTGTGGCATATGAAGCATTCACCTATCACCTGGATTCAGACCTTGACGGGGACGAGGCACTCCGAGAACAAGCCGATGCGGCAAAAAGCCGGGTTGTGAATAATAATTACGGTTCCGGCGAACTCAGAAATTTCTCGCCTGAGGGATGGTGGGAGCGGGACTCACTTGAAATTCCGGACTATGCTGCCTCGGAAGATTATCAAAAATTTAAGGCAATGAATCTTCCTTTGTTGACCAACGATATCAACCAGGTTCATGTCATGGTTAACCAATACCTGAAATTGCGTAATGAGTATGACAGCCGGGTGAGGGAAATGGCCCGTGCCAGGGAAATGGCAGAAAACCTCATTTCTCTGCTAAAGGAGGAATATGACACAGAGGACTGAACGCAGTCTCGCGGCTTTTCGCTATATTCGGCCAACACACAACCGAATACATAATGAAATCCCTTCTTTCCGTTCTTTTCAGCATACTTTTTATCACTGCATTCTCACAGGAGAACAAAGACAAATGGAACGTTGCCGATCCTGGCGAGTCGTTTAAATACACCACTCATTCCTTTACCACGTCTGAAGGCACCTGGATGAATTTGGATGTCAGTCCCGATGGGAGTCAGATTGTCTTTGACCTTCTCGGGGACATCTATATCATGCCGATGGCGGGAGGAAAGGCTATGCCGCTGCGTACCGGCATCCCGCTTGACGTTCAGCCGAAGTTCAGTCCGGATGGCCAGCATATTTCTTTCACAAGCGATGCCGGCGGCGGGGACAATATTTGGGTGATGGATGCTGATGGAGAAAATGCCCGGCAAGTGACTGAGGAGAGTTTCCGGTTGCTCAATAACAGCGAATGGATGCCTTCGGGGGATTACCTGGTAGCCCGCAAGCACTTTACTTCGGAGCGGTCACTGGGGGCCGGTGAAATGTGGATGTATCATATTTCCGGTGGCAGCGGTATCCAGCTGACCAAACGCAGGAATGACCAGCAGGATGTGAATGAGCCGGCGATTTCGCCAGACGGCAGGTATATGTATTACAGCGAAGATATGTACCCGGGTGGGTTCTTTCAGTATAACAAGGACCCGC
>CAYGOW010000282.1:0-5353 GCA_964351425.1 uncultured Roseivirgaceae bacterium | reverse complement strand
TACCTGTAAACATGTCCTCATGTATTATTATTTTGATGGTCTATCCATGCAGGACATTGCGGACAAGCTTGGATTTGCCAATACCAATACTGCTAAAACAAAGAAGTACAAGTGCAAGAAAAAACTAGATGAACTTGTCAAATCTCTGTATTCAGAGAGCGACTTTCTTGATTAAGAAACATAATGAGTAACACAGAATTAATTAACGCCTACTTTGACAACGAGCTGAATCCTTCAGAGAAGAAGATGTTCGAAGATCGTCTGGCCCGGGATTCAGACCTCCAGCAGGAGTATAAGTTCCAGGAAGATATCATCGAAGGTATTCGGAACGCCCGGAGGCAAGCACTCAAGGCACGCCTGGACCAGGTTCAGGTCGGAGGTGCCGCTACGGGGGGAAGTAGCTGGTCAGCAGGTAAGATCGCCGGCATCATTAGCCTGGCTGCCATCGTAGGCTTTGGAATATATTACTTCTACCCGGAGAGCGAACCAGTGGAGACTTCTTCACCCATCGTTATGGAAGAGGAGAATGATATGCAGGAACCGGAAACACAGTCTGCTGACATCACAGATGCATCAGAAGAGATTGTTGACGAAGTGGCCAAAGACGGTGAGACACCGACGGTAGCTCAAAGTACGCAGCCAACTGCAACGACTGAAGAAGTAGAGAAAGCGCCTGAGGAGGAAAAAGCAGCAGATAAAGTCATGGAGGAAAGTAAAAACCCTGTGGTTGCTCCTTCTTTTGAAGATCCGCGTGAGAGGGAAACAGATGTTGACCTTCCGGCTGGTGAAATAAGTGGCAAAGCAGTGGTTGCTTCGGAAAATCTTGAGATTTCGGTTGATAGTGAAAGCAGAAAGTATGATTTCCACTATACACTGAATGAAGATAAACTTACCTTGTTCGGGAATTTTGAAAGTGATCTCTACCAGATCCTTGAGTTCAATACCGCAGATATGAAGGCGTGGTTCTTAAGCTTCAATGGTGATTACTATCGCCTGGAACCAACAAATGGAAAGGTTGAAAAACTGGAGAAAGTTACTGATAATGCAGTTTTAACTACACTCCGTGAAGCATCGAAAGACTAACATTGATTAGAAGCGAAAGAAAAGAGGCTGTTTCAAATGAAGCAGCCTCTTTTTTATTTTTTAAACTTCACCGGATATACGCGAAAAACCCCCTACCCCGTTTTCATAGACCACGAAAATAATTGTACATTTGAGCGAAGAATTTTTTGCTCGTGACTGAAGCACCAAAACAACGTAAAAAGAAGAGATTAGGGAGCTATCCCTTTATAAGTGTCATCCTGAGTATTGGTCTTGCACTCTTCGTTATTGGCCTCTTTGCCTTGCTGGTCGTACATACCAACCGGCTTACTGAAATTATCAAACAGAATGTGGAAATGCAGGTATTCCTGAACAAGGATGTTACGGATAACCAGCGGATTCAAATTCAAAAAACACTATCGGCCAGGGAATACACGGCGACAAACAATGGTGAGGTCCAGATAAGTTATGTTCCAAAAGAAGAAGCTGCGGAGGCCTTTATTAAAGAAACAGGTGAAGATTTTAGCCAGTTTATCGGAGAAAACCCATTAAGGGATGCCTATACGATCAAAATTGCGCCGGATTTTCACGGTAACGAGCAGATGAAGGAAATCCAATCAGATATCCAATCCCTGAGTGGTGTATTTGAAGTGGTCTATATTCCAAGCCTCGTTGAATCTATCAATGAAAATGTCACATTGATTAGCTTATGGTTATTAGGTATCGCCTTACTACTCCTGCTAGCCGTTGTTCTCCTGATCAATAACACCATTAAACTCGCTTTATTTTCCCAAAGATTCCTGATTCGAAGCATGCAGCTGGTGGGAGCAAAAAGAAGTTTCATCAAAGGGCCATTTCTGCGACGCTCCGTCCTGCATGGCCTGATTGCCGGGCTTTTTGCCTCGGCATTTCTCTATTTATTACTTCGGTTTGCCAATGAGCGGGTGCCGGAATTATCGTCCCTTCAGGATCAAAACATGATTCTTGCTATCTTTGGAGGACTCCTTGTATTAGGTGCAATCATCGGATTCGTGAGTACCTACAGGGCTATAAGTAAGTATTTGAATATGTCGCTAGACGAATTGTATTAATTCATGGATAAAAAAAACAAACTGCCTTTTGGTAAAAAGAACTACCGCCTGATGTTGATTGGCATTGCTGTTCTCGGATTAGGTTTCATAATCATGAGCCTTGATAGCACTACCTTCGGATTTGGCTTTCTCGGACTTACTCTGGGGCCTCTAATCGTGCTGGCGGGATTCCTCATAGAAATAGCCGCCATCCTTCATAACCCCAAGGAAGACTAATGGACGTATTCCAGGCGATTATTCTGGGCATTGTTCAGGGTCTCACTGAATTTCTCCCGGTAAGTAGTAGCGGACATATTGAGTTGGGCACCTTTCTGCTAGGGACCAATCCATCCGATAATCTGCTCTTCTCCATAATTGTTCATGGAGCCACCGCATTAAGTACGATTATAATTTTCCAGAAAGATATTCTGACACTGATTCGCGACCTCTTCAAGTTTTCATGGAATGAATCGACCCGGTTCGTTGTATATATTATTATCTCCATGATCCCGGTTGGTATCGCCGGTTTACTATGGGAAGACAAAATTGAAGCTCTTTTTGGCGGAAACGTCGTTTTTGTGGCGTGTATGCTTCTTATCACCGGAACGCTTCTCCTAATCCCCTATTTTACCCCTGACCGGGACGGGGTAATTACGGGCCCCAAAGCGCTGGTGATCGGCCTTGCCCAGGCGATCGCCATTCTCCCGGGAATTTCCCGCTCAGGAGCCACCATCACCACCGCTCTCTACATGGGGGTAGAAAAGTCACGGGCCACACGATTTTCTTTCCTGATGGTACTGCCTCCCATTCTTGGCGCAACCCTGTTGAAAGTGAAGGATTTCCTTGAGGCAGATGTCACGACCGAAACGAGTCTCGCCGCTGGTCCACTGGTCGCCGGATTCCTTGCCGCATTCATTGCCGGGTTGATTGCCTGCCGGTGGATGATCATGATTGTTCGCCGTGGCAAACTGATCTACTTTGCCTATTATTGCTATGCTATCGCACTGATCACCCTTGGAATATATTATTTGGCATGATTCAGGAACACACAGATGGCAGTGTCATCCTGGTGGATAAACCCCTCCACTGGACTTCCT
This sequence comes from uncultured Roseivirgaceae bacterium, assembly GCA_964351425.1. Taxonomy (GTDB): domain Bacteria; phylum Bacteroidota; class Bacteroidia; order Cytophagales; family Cyclobacteriaceae; genus JAUILA01. Next base: position 2,145 of record CAYGOW010000282.1, on the reverse strand, counting down.
TTGATGTGGTTAAAAAATTACGGTATGCCCTGCAAGTAAAAAAAATTGGCCATGCAGGTACATTGGATCCACTGGCCAGTGGACTTCTCATACTCTGCACCGGTAAAATGACCAAGCAAATCGAGTCGTATCAGGCCTGGGAAAAGGAATATACCGGAACATTTGTTATTGGAAAAACGACGCCTTCCTATGACCTTGAAACAGAGATTGTCGAAGGTGGTCCCATCTCATCGATTGAGGAAAGTGATATCCAAAAGGCAGTAGAAGAATTATCAGGAACGATTCAGCAAGTCCCTCCGGTATTTTCCGCTATCAAAGTGGATGGCAAACGTGCTTATGAGAGTGCACGAGAAGGAAAAAAGATCGAACTGAAGTCCCGGGAAGTAAGCGTCCGCCTGTTTGAGACCGACTGGGACGGTCAGGAGAATATTAACTTCCGCATCATTTGTTCGAAAGGCACATATATCCGAAGTATTGCCAGGGACCTGGGAGAAAAACTGGGAACGGGTGCCTACCTGGCGGAACTACGTCGCACCCGCATCGGCAAATTTCAGGTCTCCCAGGCCTCAACCATTGATGAAATTATTGCCTCGGTATGAATATCTATCATGGCATAGAAGATTTTCACCCCCTTCCGTATGCGGTTGTGACCAGTGGCACCTTTGATGGCGTTCACATGGGCCATCAACAGATTTTGCGTCGTCTTCGTGAATCCGCGGATAAAAATGGAGGCGAAACCGTGCTTATTACCTATTGGCCTCACCCCAGGCTGGTCCTGTTCCCGGATCAAACCGAATTAAAACTACTGAACACATTCGAGGAAAAAGCCGAATTACTTCGCGAACAGGGGGTTGACCACCTATTACGCATCCCGTTTACCCGCGAATTCTCCCAAACCACCTCCGCGGAATTCATAAAAAAGATCCTGGTGGATACCATTGGAACACGTAAACTAATCATCGGATACGATCACCGCTTTGGAAAAAACAGAGAAGGAAGCTTTGAACACCTGCAAAAAAATGCACCGAGCTATGGATTTGAAGTAGAAGAAATTCCCAAACAGGAAGTAGACAACCTTGCGGTAAGTTCGACCAAGATTCGTCATGCCCTGCTTCATGGCGACATGGATACAGCCGCTCACCTGCTGGGCAGACCCTACAGTCTTTCAGGGAGAGTGATTCGTGGCGAACGTATCGGGAGAATGCTTGGATTTCCCACCGCCAATCTTGAAATTGACAACCAGCACAAACTAATCCCTGCCGACGGGGCCTATGCCGTAATGGTTCGCCTGGAACATGAAACCCTTCCCGGCATGCTGAATATTGGCATGAGACCAACCGTCGGGGGAACAAAACGAACCGTAGAAGTTCATATCTTTGACTTTAACCGCGAGCTCTACGGTGATACCATTCACGTATCGTTTATTCAACGAATACGTGACGAGATTCCGTTTAGTGATGTGGAAGCCTTAAAAGCGCAATTGAAAAAAGACCGCGATGAAGCCGTAAAAATTCTGAAAAAACGCTGATATCATGGAGAATACTGTGAAAAAGCTCTGGGAACCTTCTGTTAAATTCAAACAACGTGCGAATTTAACCACCTACATGGAGTGGCTATCCACCTCAAGGTCCTTGTCATTCTCCTCGTATACGTCCCTCTGGCAGTGGTCGACTGAAGATCCGAAAGCATTCTGGGCATCATTGTGGGACTATTTTGACATCATGGGCTCTGACTATGAGGAGGTGGTGTCGGATGACCCTATGCCCGATACGAAGTGGTTTGAAGGATCAGAACTTAATTTCGCCGAACATATATTCCGGCAAAAAACCAGTGACAGGCCGGCGATTCTCTACAAGAAAGAAGAAGGCGAACTAGAATCATTGAGTTGGACCGAACTTGAAAAGTCCTGTGCTGCGCTGCAATCATTTTTCGAAGAAAGCGGACTTCAAACCGGAGACAGGGTGGTAGCCTATTTACCCAATATTCCGGAAGCCACCATCGCCTTCCTGGCGGCAAACGCCATGGGATGTATTTGGTCCAGTTGTTCGCCGGATTTTGGGGTCAGCGCCGTGATCGACCGCTTCGCCCAGGTAAATCCGAAGGTGTTAATTTGCGTAGATGGCTATTCATACGGAGGTAAACCCT
>CAYGOW010000281.1:0-5358 GCA_964351425.1 uncultured Roseivirgaceae bacterium | reverse complement strand
CTCACCCTTTTCTTTAGCAAATGACGATTCGCAGTAATAAATCCAAGCCCATTCTCGATCAATCCGTCGAGTGATAGGTGAGGGAGAAGGGATTCAATCTTCTTTTTGTGATGTGAAAGATCCTTGAACTCCCTGATGATTTCTTCCGTATCTATATCCATAATAATCGGCATACGGCGACGGAAAGACGCAATTTTCCTGGCCAGTGAGTGAAGTGCGTCATAACTAATCATGCCCATGGCGGCCAAATGATCCATCCGCATGTGCTCATCCTTCCGCCGCATTTTAACCGCATAATCGACCAAACCCAGGCGTTCATCCTCTGAAATCAGGATTTGATCCCCGTCCCGACGCAACGTCTTTACGGCAATATACATGTCACCAGCCAATCGCCGGTTTAACCGCACCTCCTCAAAACACTAATGTCGCCGTAAGTACAACGTAGAGAAATTCAAAAAAGAGAAGCGAACCGGTTTCTTAATCTTGTATGCCCATTTACCTGCGAGAATTACCCAGGAAATATGGGTTTCAATGAGTACAGGGGACAACTCTTTACTTGTTAGCCCTTCTACAAACTTATTGATATCGTTTGATCGCATAATCTGGCATTTATATAGCTCCGGGCTTGCGCCAGGAGTTCATGTAGATTATCATTAGTTGACTCCAGAATCAGTACATCTTCCTTCACCGGGTCAAATTCTCCCTTTAGAAGTTTATATACAATGTAGTCCGCATCACTATCCTCTCTCACCGTACTCAGGCGGGATTTCACCAGAGATTCACTGGCATTAATTTTAATACACACAGGCGCTACATTCGTAGCTCTTTTAACCCAAAGCCTCCACTTTTCCTTGTGAAATGTTCCATCTAAAACAACCCACCCATGGACCACGGCCTCCATGGCACGATGTATCATTTCCTTGTAGACTAAATCCTTTTCATTTGCTGCATAGGTCGGTTGGTCCAGGATTTCCGAGCGCACCACATCGCTGCTGATATAAGTTGCGCCGAGATCCCTAGCCAGTCTTTTTGCAAAGAAACTCTTCCCCGTACCTGGTAAACCGAGAACTATCAAAATTCCGCCTGGTGTCACAATTTATTAATCAAGTGCTTACTTTTTTCATCCTTCAAAATCAAATCAATATGCTTGAATACTACTTTTTTGGTTTTCCTGAATTGTTTATTGAATGCAGACATATCCACTTTGAGTTGATGATGCTGATCGATATAAATCGGATCGAGCATGACAAACGGACCACTGAAATGTTCGGCCAGACTACCCAGATGTACTTCAACTTTTTTATTTAACGCTGCCCGCATTGATTCCAATTGATCCAGCGCATCATTAAGCGATTTAGTCTTCTCGAGATTTTCCATTAGTTGTATGAAATACTTGCTGAGCATATCCTTAAAAAAGTGTACTTCATCCTTGTAAAACAACAACTCTGATTTCCACTCTTCTGTCTGATGATACATATCCTCCCACTTTACATCCTTATGTAATGCGGCTTCATCCATATTTTTGCTGCTTTTTTTCATGACACAAGTGTTTAAGTAACTATCCTTTTCACCTGAGAATAAGGTGCGCATTTTTCATCGAATTATAAATGATGCCGCTCGCTATGGTTGATGATTTCAATCACGGGATTCCTTAAGTAGAAATATGTCCCCTGGCCACGAAAGGAAATACCCGGAGGTCATTTTCATACACATATTGCCATCTCCTGAAAACAATTTTCGAAGATAAAAATCACCGGTGGATGACACTTCTGTCATGGACAATTTCTGGATGAAAATGTAAGTTCGAAGTGTATTAACATTAATACTAACCATTTAAAAAAAGGAGTGATCATGAACTTAGAACTTAAAAAAAGAACCCCCTCATTGTTTACTAACATGTGGAGTCCAGAATCAATCTTTGACGCTGATCTGTTTGACAGGATGCCTGATTTCTTTACCAATAAAAACTTCAATATTCCTTCAGTAAACATCAAAGAAACTCCGAAAGCCTTTCAACTTGATCTGGCCGCGCCTGGATTGACAAGAAAAGACTTTGACATTGAAGTCACTGAAAACCTTCTGAGCATTAGTGCAGAAAAAGAAGAGTCAAAAGAAGAGGAAGATGGATTTACTCGCAGAGAATTTAAATACAATTCTTTCTGCAGAACATTCAGGTTACCTGAATTTGTGAACGCCGATAAAATTGACGCCAAATATGAAAATGGAATGTTAAAACTCGTTATCCCTAAATTGAAAGAAAGCCCTGTTAATAAACGCAAACATATTGATGTTGCTTAATCACTTGAACGCTTAGTGGCTTTACTTTTAACGGGTATGCACCTGCCTGATATCACGTCTCAGGCAGGTGCTATTTTTTTATTCATGAAATACTTTACAGCGGCCGCACTAAAGAACCTTTCAATAATCGGATGACAAGCTGATACGTCTCATATTTATTATTCTGACAACCTGCTATCTTACCCATCATGGGCTGACACCAATAAATAATGGAATATGTTTAGTGCAATTCTGGGATTTGTCGTTTGTGCTGCAATCATTTATTTCAGTGGTCGTAAACTTTCCTATTTTGGTGATTTATTGGCAAAAAAAACGGGGATTGGTGGTTTATGGATAGGCTTGATCCTCATGGCTGCCATCACATCATTGCCTGAGGTGACCCTGGGTATTAGCTCTGTGGCAATTGTTGGGTCCCCGGATCTGGCGGTTGGCGGGGTCTTGGGTAGTTGTGTTTTTAACCTCACAATTCTCAGTTTATTAGATGTCGTATCACCAGGAACCCCCATTTTGACACGGGTAACCGGCAGCCACATTTTGGCCGTTTCCCTCACCTCTATTCTGCTTACACTTGTGGGGGTGGGTTTATTTCTTCCGGATGATTTTATTGTTATAGGCTGGATAGGAATTAGTAGTGTAGCATTCGTCGCTATTTATTTTATTACCATCCGACTTATGTATCGCCTGGAAAAGAAAAATGCGGTAGTCACGGATCATGCTGAGGCTGAGATACAAAACACACCCATTAAGTCTGTCTTGCTGTGGTACGCGTTTTATTCGCTTTTAATAATTGGAGCGGGCTTGCTGCTCCCCACCTTTGCCAGCCGGATTGCACTCCTTACAGGCTGGGGGGATTCGTTCGTGGGAACCGTGCTGCTTGCTGCCTCAAGCTCCTTTCCGGAGATGGCCGTAGCGATTGCCTCGGCTAAAATTGGCGCCATTGATATGGCCGTGGGAAATCTTTTTGGAAGTAATATGTTCAATATATTCACGCTCGCCATTGATGACTTATTCTATCGAAACGGGTATCTGTTGAAAGATGCCAGTGAAGTTCACCTGATCACCGTTTTTGCCGTCGTCATAATGAATTCTATCATTATCGTTTCACTGATCCTGAAACCCTCAAAAAAACGGTTTATTATTCTTGCATGGGATACGCTATTGATCCTTCTTCTTTACCTTGGAAGTATGTGGCTTATACTGCAGATGAAGTAGTCAAACAATCAAAATAGGAATCTCTTCCCGTTTTATCAATGATTCTGCAATACTTCTGGAGAAGAAAGAGGCATCATGTTCTCCACGACTCACCGCCACAATATCGGCAGGATAGGTGTGGATAAATTCTCCAATTCCCCAAAGCTCGTCATTGGTGTTAATCGCATTAACATAAAAGTTGGCGGAAGGAAATTGATCCCTGAAATAATCCAAAAGATGCTCCTGCTGACCGGATTCCCGGGGCGATTCCTCCAGGTTTACATATAACAACTGAATGTTGGCGCGGAATATATCTGCGAGGTCAACAACTCCCTGAAGCGCTTCTGAAACATCATGCGTGAATGTGGAAGGAAACAGAATATCATTGATTTCAAAATTCTCCGGTATTGATTTTATGACGAGCACCGGAATCGTGGAATGGCGCGCGACATATTTCGCATTCGAACCTGTCACCCATTCCTTTAATCCGCCGATACCGTGTGTCCCCATGACCACCAGGTCAATGTCATAGGACTCCAGGTAATCACTGACCTTTTCCGTGCCGTGATCATACACAAAAATTGAGCTTGCCTCTATACCATCTGATTCGGCAGCTTCAACCAGCTTCTCCAGCCGGGCACGACGTATGCCTTCCTTCGGGTGACGAGCAATGATATGGTCCGAACTTTGAGGAACATGCACAGGTTCCCAATAGTCTGTAAACATGTGCAAGAAATATATATGTGCATCAGACTTTAATGCGATGGCATGTGCAACCTGCGTCGCACTTTCTGCGCATTCAGAAAAATCGGTCGGTACAAGTATTGATTTCATTATTCCACTAGATAATAAATATTACTCTGAAATACCCTGACATGAGTCATACCTGTCGGGAATCCTTATCACTGAAATACGACCAAAGCAGACATAACAAGAATCATAGGTGAAGATGGCCGGAGTCATAGCGTTTGATTCAGGGAATCAATAGATTGTCCTGAGATGAAAAAAGAGCACCATATAACGAAGGGACATTCATTCAAGGACCGGAATGAGGCTGGAATACGATTAGGCGAAAAACTATATACGTTAAAAAATAATCCGTCCACTTGCATAATCGCCATTCCTAATGGTGGTGTTCCGGTGGCAGCGGGTATTTCACGTGTACTTGGTCTACCATTCTCCCTTTTTCCATGTCAACAAATGAAGCACCCGGCCTACCCGGATCAAACCATCGGATCTGTTTGTCAGGATGAAGTCATTCTGCATCCGGAAAGGGAGATCCCAACCGATCTCATTCATCATGAGGTAATAAGGATCAAGCGCAAAATGCACGAGAAAGCGAAAACCTTCGGAATTGACGCGCAACAACTGGAAGGGAAAACGATCATTCTGGCTGACGACCGGCTTAAGAACGAAGATACATTGCTGGCCGGTCTCACCAGTCTTCTCAGGAGAAATCCGAAGAAAGTGATCGTAGCTGTTCCTGTTATTTCTTACACCGAAATGAAAAACCTTAAGGAGAAAGGCATTGAGGTTGTCAGTTTATTGTCCCTCGCAACACTTGACAAAACAGAAACGTATTTCGAACATTTTGAGCCCGTTACAGAAGATCAAATACACCAGCTTCTCCATCAGTCTACCAACTTAACAGAACAGAACTGAATAGACGATAAGGGTTTAGAAGTCCAATGATTGCAGTCATTGCACATTTATCAATGACCGGGTAAGTTAGAGTAAATACGCCGGCAACCTGTCAATCCCGGTAATTTTAACTAAAAAATAGCAGTTATGAAAAATTCACTGAAAGCGCTGTTAATTGGGCTCTCCTTATTGATGGCTCCGGTCTGGACATCATCAGCGCAAATCGTA
>CAYGOW010000280.1:0-5379 GCA_964351425.1 uncultured Roseivirgaceae bacterium | reverse complement strand
TTTGAGTAGAGAAGGATGGGCCAGATTATCCGGGTCAAGAATAACCACTCCGGTAGACTGGGGATTGGTTTCCCTTAAGGCAATATCTATGGATTTTAGCTTTGAGTTGAGTGGCAGGCTGGGTTGAATTAATCTAACCTTCGGGTGATGGTAGGCAAAAGACTCTGTGGTTCCGTCCAGCACAACCAGAATTTCAAAATGAGGATATTCCCCTTTCAGTAATGAATCAATGAGATGTTTACACATTGCCGGGGGGCCATAGGAAGTCACAATGCAGCTAAAAAAGTGTTCTACCGACTGATTGGGATTGTTCTCTTGCGAGATGAAAATCCTTAATACAGAAAGTTGAAGGGGCACAAGTAAAAACAGAACAAGGGATATTGTCAGGAGATAATTCACCGATAACCCTGTATCAAAAAGCAATTGCTGCATCAGGCTTGTTTTTCTTCTCTTTGAAAGAGTACAAGCGGAGTTTTAAAAATGATTTTTAAGTCAGACAGGAATGAATTGTCCTTTGCATAGGTGATATCCGTATTGATTCGTTCCTGGTCAGACATACGATCTTTTTTCTTGATTTGCCAAAGTCCGGTGATTCCGGCGGGTGCAGCAAATCGAAGCGCCCATTGGTCCTGGGTGATTTTTTCAGCCTCGTAAAGCGGTAAGGGACGGTTTCCAACAATGGACATATCTCCTTTAAGTACATTAATTAACTGAGGGAATTCATCCAAACTTGTTTGCCGAAGAAAACTACCCAAACGGGTGGCCCTGGGGTCCTTGTACGCTTTAAAAAATAATGAGTCATGATTTTTCTCCGTCGTAACATTACTATATACATTCAGGTGTTTCAGCTTTTCCATTTCAGCCTCAGCACCCTTCTTCATGGTTCGGAATTTATAAAAATTGAATATTTGATATCCTTTACCGGCACGTTTGGAGATGTATAAAACGGGACCCTTGGAATCCAGCTTGATGGCTATGGCGATTAACAACATCAATGGACTGAACAGGATCAATAAAAGGCTTGCAAAAACTATATCAAATGCCCTTTTCATTCCCCAAATTTTGAATTCCTGGGAAGGATCGTCCACCTCTTGATCCAAGTCATCATGGGTTGATTCATTTAATTCTTTCAATCGTGTCAGAAATGACATCCGCTGGATAAAATCATCAGAATTGATATCCATGGTGAAGTAATCACTGGCGCCAACCCGAATTGCAAGATCTCGTTCTTCCGGTTTAAACTCTTTTGAAATAAATATTACAGGAACATCCCGGAGGAATTGGATCGAAGAAAGTGATTTAACAAAGTCAAAAGGACGTAAACCTGAAATTTGGGTGTTGACTACAATTAAATTGGGCGCTTGTGTATGTCTGAAGTGCTTTTCTTTAAGCCACTTGAGCGCGTCCTGGCCCGTTGCCAATTTCTCGGATGGGACTCCGCGATCTTCTAATTTGACACAAAGATTATAACATTCCCCAATAAATAATACAGCATTACTCTTTGCAGAAACTTGAACGGGGATGGAAGTTTCGACAGATAGGGGATAAGTATGTAAAGATACGGTAGAGTTTTCCATCATACACAGAATCAATTATATCACCGCTGCTAAGAACTCATTACCCGGGTATTGGACCGAATAACTCCGTCTACTGTTGATAAAAGTTTTTCTGGATTGAAAGGTTTCGAAATGTAATCATCCGCCCCGGCCTGCATGCACTCGCTCTTTGTTTGTGCATCACTCCACGACGAGATAACAATCACAGGAATATTTCCAAACAAGCCACTTTTTTTCAGGTTGATCAGAAAATCCTTGCCATCAATAACTGGTAATTTAATATCGGTTACAATTAAATCAGGTAAACCTACACGGTTCATGTGATTCATTGCATTTCCAACATTACCAAACGCATGGACTTCATACTGTTTGTCCAGTACTTTTGATATAAGCCAGCGAATCGCTTCATCATCTTCAATTACAACAACGCTGTATCTCATTTTCTTACTTAATTAAACCAACTTTTTATCGACAATTCTCAGCGTGTCCCATGTAAACATCGCAAGTCCGGTTAACGGTCAAATAATCGACATGGGACTTCTAGTATACAAAAAAAACGCCTTATTTCCGATTAGTCAAATGGATAATTACCTCCTTTCTTCAGGTATTTATCTAAAATACCTAATTCTAGTGAGCAACGTTCCGCTTGGGTCAGTGACTAGCCGAGGTAAACCAACTGACGCTCAGAAAATTGTCATTATTTCTTTATACTGATACCGTAACGAAGGTAACTAAAGATCAGGGATAAATAACCATCACACTTTTCAGGGAATAATCGAACGTTTATTTTTATCCCTCTCTTTCATGTAGTTAGCCATTTCTGTTAAATTCGTTCACGCAAGAATAACTGAAAAATAATCTATCATGTGCTATGATGTGTCATATATGACCAAGAGGACCGAACGATATGCTGCTCATTATTCTATTGCAGTATCCGCAGTAGATTCGCTGAAAAAGAAAACACCGCCAGTATATCATGTCCAGGGCTTCGCTCATCCGGATATCCCTGTCTTTTTACCCGATCGTGAAGTGAGTTTGTTTCATTGGGGACTTATTCCTTTTTGGGTGAAGGATAGTAAAAGTGCTACACAACTTAGTAATCGAACATTGAATGCCCGGGGAGAGGAAATGTTTGATAAACCTGCATACCGCGCCAGTGCACGCTCAAAGCGTTGCCTCGTTATGGTCGACGGCTTTTTTGAGCACTATTGGGAAGGAGATAAGTCCTACCCGTTTTATATTACCCATAAAAATGATGAGCCTTTCTCGCTGGGTGGCTTGTGGGACAAATGGGAGAATAGGGAAGGAGATACCGTATTCTCGGTTTCCATCGTAACCACAGCAGCCAACAGCATGATGAAAAAGATACATAATAATCCGAAGGCAAGTGAAGGCCCGCGGATGCCACTCGTTCTTGAACCGGATCTGTATGGCTCCTGGCTGAATGCTCCAGATGATCCGCCGGGTAAGGCGCAGGTTCTGGAGATCGTCCAGTCCTGTGACCCTGATTTTTTGACGGCCTGGACGGTCGACCGATTACGCGGAAAACAGTACCAGGGCAATCAGGAGGGTATCCTACAGCCATATTCGTATGATGAGATGCATAATCCGATAGCATAAGATCAATTTAGCGAGATGGTTGTTAAACTAGTGTGGACCATGAAATTAAAATGAAGGAGCTGTTTGACTTTCTAAGAGAATTACAAAATAATAATCAGAAGGAATGGATGGATCGTAACCGGGCCCGGTATCATGAAGTGCGTGACAGCTTCATCAGCTGGCTTGATCACCTCGATGCGGAGTTACAGCGGATTGATCCGGAGTATGTGCCCACCCCGGGCAAGTCGGCGGTTCACAGGATAAACAATAATTTAATGTTCCATCCGGATAAACCTGTTTATAAGGATCATTTTGGCACAACTATGGACAGGATGAAACGTAAAAGTGATTTTTATATTCATCTTGGCGTTTCCGAATGCTTTATAGGCTGTGGCTATTATCACCCGCCAAATGATATTCTCCAGGCAATCCGGGAAGCTATCGACTACGACGGAGATGTTTTGAAGGAGATATTGAACGGGAAGGAATTCCGTGCCGCTTTCGGAGAACTGGAAACGGACGCTATGCTTAAAACGTCGCCAAAAGGGTATTCAAAAGATCATCCTCACACTGACTTGCTGAGGTATAAAAGCTTTGCCGTGATGCACTCATTAACGGAGTCGCAGATCTGCCGTCCCAACTTCATCGAAGAAATTACACATTTGTATGCGCTGGCGTTGCCTTTCCGGAATTACCTCAACCGGGCGGTATTTTTTTCCACTGATGACTGACCAACCGGTGTGGATAAATCTCTATTCTTTGTGGTTTTTAATTGAAAAAAAACCCATAATATCCGTTATAGCCCATTAAATGGACATGGCATCAAATTTTCACTACAATAAATAGAATTTATTAGAATTAAAATTTGAGACGAGATGAAATTTTTTAACCAACTTTTGATATTTATATTTTGTTCAGCGTTTGCGCTATCTGCAACTGCACAAAAGGTCAGTTCTGACCGGAATCTGAACATTAATATGGACAACTACGATACGTTCGCATGGTCTACACATGCTGCCAACGCGCAGGAAACGTATTTCCTTAGCGACGCAATTTTGAAAAGCAAATTAAGACAAGCTATTAAATATGAGCTGGAAGGGCATGGATATGTGTATTCTGATGATAATGCAGACCTTGTGGTAAATTTCCGCGTCTTTGAGGCTCCTTTAACAATTGTTGCCTTTGAGAAAACGTATACAGATGAAAATTACTGGTCGCCTAATGAAATCAGAATGAAAGCAATAGGTATCATACCCGAAGCAGAAAGAAGAGAATTGGCGGACAAGAAAGATTATTTCATGAACGCCGGAAGTTTGATTGTACAGCTTGTTGAAAGAGAAACTGGAAGGATTGTCTGGCAAGGATATGCCAGGGAGATGCTGAAGAAATATGATGAAAATAACGTGAAACAAACAGTTCACACACTATTTTCAGAGGAATTTAACTTCAATTCCTAATTACCAGGCCAAAAGCGACAAAGAAGAAAAGAGGTTCCCTTGATTGGGAACCTTTTTTTGTGAGTACGGGAAATGGTTACCATAATCCACTTTTTCTTATTAATAGGTGAATCAAATATCATTTTTGATACTGTCATGAAAATTAAAGGTTTCATTTTTTCGCTTATTCTGACGTGTTTTACATTGGTTTCAATGTCGCAAAGCAAACCCGCACACCCTGCGAATTTCTATAGCTATTTGGGCCAGAATGCCTCATGGATAGACAGGGAAGTACGTGCCAATTACGATCTCAAGCTCGAGAAGGAAAAAATAAGTAAGGACTCACTTCGCCTTTCTGTTTATAATTCCCTGAGTGATATCAAGGTTACATTTTACCTGGTGGATGATGTATGTGATTACATCTCGTTTGATGATTATTCGTTGGAAACAAATCGGGTGAATTCATTTTTCACCCAATGGTGCTCCGATGTTACCGATCACTTCCGATTCATCTCAGAGGAAGAAGAACGTTTTCCTATGTTTATGGATATGTCTCAGGACGTGGTATTTTATATTCCGGAAGATCAGCACCTGGAGTCGGGATTGAGGTACTTCCTGTTTTCTGGTTTTATCAAGGAGGATCAGATGTTGACGAGTCTGTAAGACTTAAATAACAATACAAAAAGACGGCATGCCGTATGGCGTGCCTTTTTTTGTTTTAGTCCAATTGGCCGAAATTCAGGGTAAATCAGGCATTATTCCAAAGATGTATTATCATTGCGTATCGT
>CAYGOW010000279.1:2409-5382 GCA_964351425.1 uncultured Roseivirgaceae bacterium | reverse complement strand
ATTGATGTTTGGTGGCTTTGCATTGTTTGGTTTCATTAAAAAAAATTCATGGGAGGTACAGCTCGGAGGAGGCTTAGCCTGGAACTACCGATTCAAAATAGCACATTCCCCTACAGATGGATTAACTCAATTAAGTCTGGATGCACTGCTACTCCTGTCAAGTGCCGCAGGAATTCCAGAAAGATCCTATTTGAATGGTCGGTTGGAAACCAGGATAACCTGGCGGAGATGGACACTGGCCTATCAGTACATTTTCCTGTTGGATAAGTCTATGGCTGGTTCGGTAGATTACAAAGGGACACCCTACCCCTTGCATCTTGATCAACGGATTCAGCTTGCAGGAATACACTATCGATGGCTGTCGTTTTAAGCACGTTTCCTTCTGCATTTGACAGCTACTTGCTACCTTTGCAAAAAGAAGCAAATCATGAATATCCTCATCATAGGAAGTGGAGGCAGAGAATTTACCTTTGCCTGGAAGCTTTCTCAAAGTCCGAATACAGAAAACTTATTCATCGCTCCGGGGAATGCCGGCACGGAACAGTTTGGCAGGAATGTCGACCTGAGTGTAGAGGATTTTGAAGGGATTGGTCAGTTTGTGTTAGAAAATCAAATTCAATTGGTGCTGGTAGGACCGGAAGTTCCCCTGGTATCAGGTATTCGTGATTATTTCGAGAATCAGGAAGACCTGAAAAACATACTGCTGATTGGCCCCGGGTCAGCCGGTGCACGCCTGGAGGGAAGTAAGGATTTCTCCAAGGAATTTATGAAGCGTCACCAGATTCCAACGGCTAAGGCATCCACTTTTACGGAAAGCGAACTCAGTGCAGGAATCAATTATTTATCTACCTGCCAATTTCCCATTGTTTTAAAAGCTGACGGACTCGCTGCAGGGAAAGGAGTAGTAATTGCTCAGGATGAAGAAGAAGCTGTTGCTGTTTTAACAGAAATGCTCAGGAATAAAAAATTTGGGGAAGCAAGTAGTAAAGTATTGATTGAAGAATTTCTGGAAGGGATCGAATTATCCGTATTTGTATTGACAGACGGAAAGGATTATCTGATTCTTCCGGAAGCCAAGGATTATAAACGAATCGGCGAACATGATACGGGACCCAATACCGGAGGGATGGGTGCTGTTTCACCCGTAGACTTTGCAGACGATTCCTTTATGAAACGAGTCGAAGAAGAGGTGGTTATACCAACCGTCGAGGGATTGAAAAAGGAATCCATACCCTTCCTTGGATTTATCTTCATTGGATTGATGAAAGTCGATAACATCCCCTATGTTATTGAATATAATGTCAGAATGGGCGATCCGGAAACTCAGGTGGTCATTCCCCGAATTAATAATGACCTCGTTGAGCTTTTAACCGCTACAGCCAAAGGCGATTTGGCCTCGCAAAAATTACTGATTGACCAGGACGCCGCAGCAACAGTTGTCATGGTGGCCAAAGGGTACCCGGGCAGCTATCAAAAAGGCGATGAAATACATGGCCTTGCTGATGTAACCGAGCAACTGGTTGTTCATGCCGGTACGCGTAGGGATGACTATAAAATTCTCACGAACGGTGGTCGTGTACTCAGTGTCACGGGAAGAGGTCAATATCTCGAAGATGCGTTGAAAGATGCTTACCACGGAATTCACTTAATCTCCTGGGAAGGAGCCTATCATCGTACGGACATCGGAAAAGATGTTCTGGCAGATCATATTGATTAATCTGTCTTAATTCAATGCAATTTAGTAGATTTAGCACTTGCCGATCGGGGCATTCCTTAACTCAACGAACGGAATGCGCCTTCTTCGGAATTTAACTAAAAAGTTATGGCAGGATGCAGTAGTTGCAGAACAGATGATGGAAGTGTCGCGGGTTGTCAAAACAATGGTGGCTGTCAGACAGGCGGCTGCAATAAAATGAACGTATTCGACTGGTTATCCAATATGGATATGCCGGTCGTTGACAGGTTTGATATTGTTGAAGTCAGGTTTAAAGGAGGAAGGAAAGAATTTTTCCGAAACTCAGGTAATCTTGACTTGACAACAGGTGATGCAGTAATCGTGGATGTGCCCAATGGACATCATTTGGGATATGTTAGTCTCCAGGGCGAACTGGTACGATTACAAATGCAAAAAAAGAAAGTCCGGAATGATGATAACATCCGAACCATCTACCGGATTGCCCATGACAAAGACCTTGAACGTCTGGAAGATGTAAAGAAAAGAGAAATGCCCACTCTTTATCGTACGCGCCAGATCATCGATGAATTGAAACTCAAAATGAAATTATCGGACGTCGAATACCAGGCGGATAATACAAAAGCCACCTTCTACTATTCCGCAGATGATCGGGTAGATTTCAGAGAATTAATAAAAATATTGGCTGGCGAATTTCGAATTCGGGTTGAAATGCGTCAGATTTCGCTTCGCCAGGAAGCCGGAAGGCTTGGTGGTATCGGGTCATGTGGACGTGAATTATGCTGCTCCACCTGGCTGTCAGACTTCAAAAGCGTTTCTACCAGTGCAGCGAGATATCAGAATCTTTCGCTGAACCCCAGCAAATTATCAGGGCAATGCGGGCGATTGAAATGCTGCCTGAACTATGAACTTGAGACCTATCTTGACGCCCTGGAGGATATCCCTGAACTGGAAGGCCCGTTAATAACAGAAAAAGGAAAAGCCAAGCTCCAGAAAACTGACATATTCCGAAAGGTCATGTGGTTCGGATATGATGATGAAAATACCTGGATCCCCATTAAAGTCAGGCGGGTACAGCATATCCTTGAACTGAATCGTTCGAATAAAAAGCCTGCAAGCCTTTTGGAGGATGATGTTGTCAGCAAAGAGGAAGGATCAAGCCTTAACAGCGACCTGGAAATGATGGACCGCAAATACAAACAAAAAAAGTCCTCCAAATCCCGAAAAAAAAGAACTAATAAAAGAGCTGATAAAAAGCTTCATTAGATAATAGATATAAT
>CAYGOW010000279.1:0-2399 GCA_964351425.1 uncultured Roseivirgaceae bacterium | reverse complement strand
GGTGGCCCAGGTAAAGAAGGAAAAAGAGCTTCCAAAAAAAAGAACTAATAAAAAACGTACGAATAACAAGAAAAAATGAAATACTGTTGCCTTATCGCTCTTACTTTATTGATCGCATGCGATCAGGATCGGGTATTCGAAGAGAATATTGAACTTGATAATGGCTATTGGTTGGCAGATTCTGCCGAGAATTTCACCTTTGCCATCAACGATACGACAGAACGGTACAATATCTATTACAATATTCGAAATACGGTAACATATCCCTTTCAAAATATTTATGTGGATTATGTACTGGCCGATTCCACCGGCCGTCAAATTGAAGGGAATCTGATCAATCAGGACTTATTTCATCCCAGATCGGGCGAGCCTTATGGTTCGGGTTTGGGTGATGTTTTTGATCATCAATTTCCGTTATTATCGAATTATCCTTTTCCCGTGGCCGGAGAATATACCGTATCCATGAAGCAATATATGCGCCGTGATACGCTGAAAGATATTCTTGCCGTGGGCATAAGGGTAGAAAAGGCAGATAAAAATAAATAGCCCAAAGAATGAGAATTGTCATAGCAGGTGCGGGTGATGTGGGTTTCCACCTCGCAAAACTATTGAGTTACGAGGAACAGGATATCATTCTGATTGATCGCGATGCAGAAACATTACGCCAGGCGTCGTCATCCCTGGATGTAAAAACCATTCGGGGTAACTCTACATCCTACCGGATCCTAGAGGAAGCCGACATTAGCAATGCAGACCTCCTGATCGCCGTCACGTCATCAGAAGAGACTAACCTGACCACGACAATAATAGGTAAACACCTCGGAGCCAAAAAAACGGTTGCCCGGATCGAAAACCTTGAATACCTGATGGACAAGGAAAAACTTGACCTGAAGGAATTGGGGATTGATGAAATTATTTCTCCCGAATCACTGGCAGCCCGTGAGATTAAGCGGCTATTGAAGGAAATTGCCCTTACCGATACCTTTGATTTTGATGAAGGACGTTTGTCCATGGTTGGTGTAATGGTTACGGATGACAGCCCGTTAATCAATAAAACCATGGTGGATGTGGCTCGTATGAACCCGGCGCAAAACTTTGTCACTGTGGCCATTCTTCGGGACAACCAAACGGTTATTCCGCATGGAGACAATATGTTTTTACAAGGTGATCACGCATATTTTGTGGCAGAACCTGAAGGGGTGGATGCCATTTTAAAACTATCCGGCAAGGAGCGCAGGGAAATCAAAAACGTCATGATACTGGGTGGCTCCAAAGTCGGATTTCACGCAGCACGACGTCTGAGCCGAAAGTTCAATGTAAAGCTCATTGAACGAGATAAAGAAAAGTGCTTTGAACTGGCTGATCAACTCCGTAATGTCATGGTTATTTGTGGCGATGGACGGGATGTTGAACTCCTGGAAGAAGAAAGTATTGAGGAAATGGATGCTTTTATCGCAGTCACCGGAAATTCTGAAACAAATATCATTTCATGCCTGGTCGCGAAGAATCATCACGTACAAAAAACGATATCACTGGTTGAAAACATCGACTATATTCATTTATCACAAAATATTGGTGTCGATACCATGATCAACAAAAAGTTGATTGCGGCTAATTTTATCTTCCGCTATATCCGGCAAGGAGAAGTTATTTCACTTACTTCAATTCACGGCGTGGATGCAGAAATCCTGGAATTTATCGTCAAGGAAAAATCTAAAATCACGAATAAGCAGATAAAAGACCTCAACTTCCCATCAGGTGCGATTATCGGTGGTGTGGTCCGCAATGGCACCGGAAAAATTACCATGGGCGATTTTCAATTCAGGACAAAAGACCGGGCGGTTGTCCTGTGCCGGCCGGAATGTATTCATGCCGTTGAAGAATATTTCAAATAAGACGTATCGATGAGGTTCAACTTCCGACTTATTCTGAATCTGTTATCAATCCTGGCCATGATCAATGGAGCATTCATGCTCCTATGTTTGCCATTTTCCTTGTATTACCGGGAACCCGTTCTGCCTATAAGTATTGCCGCCGCAATCACGATTCTGTCAGGTGCCCTCCTCTGGTTCATTACACGGAAGAATATGGTCAGCGAATTAAAGAAAAAGGATGGCTACCTGGTTGTAACACTTGGTTGGTTGTTTATGTCGCTGTTTGGCACACTGCCCTATCTTATTTCCGGTACCATTCCAGGCTTTACAGATGCATTTTTCGAAACCATCAGCGGGTTTACTACCACAGGAGCCACAATCATCACAGATATCGAAGCCCTTCCCAAGGGCATCCTGTTTTGGCGTAGCCTTACCCAATGGATCGGCGGAATGGGGATCATCGTATTGGCCGTTGCCATTCTTCCAATTCTGGGCATTGGCGGAATGCAGCTTTTTGTCGCAGAA
>CAYGOW010000278.1:0-5447 GCA_964351425.1 uncultured Roseivirgaceae bacterium | reverse complement strand
CAGAAACATTCTCTTTATCGGCAATTCATTCTTTATCATCAATACCCCTGGTACCTGTTGGGATGACGATGCAGGACTATCCAAGTCCAAAATATGTATTGATGAAATCCTGCCATCCTATACGACCGAGGAAGGCATGGATTTTGACTCAGTATATGTCTATCGCAAAGAATTTTACAATGCCAGGGCCATGGATTCAATCAGCCACCGCTATTACGTAAGTGTGCCTTCAAACCTGTTAATCCGTGAGGAAAAAAGAAACAAACAGGATTCTCTGCTTGAAAGTAAAAGATTAATCCGGATCGACAACTAAGCTCTTGTTTACAACTATTTTAATCCGTATCATTAATTGAAGGCTTAAGTATACGAAGCAACAACAAATGTCAATCATTGACCATATAATCGGGATGATAGAATCCCGCATAGAACTCTTTAAAATAGAGGCCAAGGAAGAAACAGCCTTTTTCCTTGCCAGGGCCATAGTTGCCATTATGCTGGGACTCTTTCTTTTCTTTACCTGGCTGTTTCTGGCTATGGGACTTGGATTATTCCTAAACTGGTCGCTGGATAGTTCATTTCTTGGGGTTCTGATTATTGGTGTTTTGCATTTGATCCTGTTCCTGCTGATTTATGGCTTTCGGAATGCGCTGGGACTGGAAAAAGTCATCAGAAAAATTCTTGATACCACGTTTGATAATCGAGAGTCATGAACCGTAAAGAAGAATTAAAACAAGATATTTCGCGGCACAGAACCGCCATAAATGACGAAGTTGATCACCTTCGCTCTACAGGCCGCAAGGTAGGCTTTTCAGCTTTGGTCGTAGGAGGAGCGTTCCTGCTTACCTATACTATTGTTCGGGGAATTGCTGCCGGCAAACAACAAAAACATCAAGCGGCTAACTCTGATACGCCACCTGTGGTAAAAGCACAAGCTTCACAAAAAAGTGGCATTGGCAGTAAAATCGGAGGCCTGATCATGACCGAATTGACCGTTCTGCTGATTGGTTTAGCCAAAAACCAAATAAAGAATTACTTTTCTAAACTGGACATCGAGGATGAAGAAAGTGATACTGAATGAACTAAAAAAACGTGCTGAATCGGGGCGCAAGTCGTTAGCAATACTTATTGATCCGGATTCAATCCAGGATGCTTCCTCTTTGCAGCCGCTACTCAACCTGGCCAGGGAATGTTGTGTGGATTTTTTCTTCGTGGGCGGCAGTCTGATCACGCATAATTCACTTACTTCGACCATCCAGCATATACGTAATGAAACAGATATCCCTGTTATTCTCTTTCCGGGGAATAACATGCAGATTGATTTACAGGCCGATGCGATCCTCTTTTTAAGTCTTATATCAGGAAGAAATCCCGAACTGTTAATCGGTCAGCATGTGGTGGCAGCACCCATCCTCAGGAGTAGTGATATTCAGGTTCTTCCTACCGGCTACATGTTAATCGGCAATGAAAGGAACTCTTCTGTAGCGTATATGAGCAACACCAATCCAATCCCATCGGACAAATTTGCTGTTGCTGCCTCAACCGCTATGGCCGGCGAGATGTTAGGACTGCAACTGATTTACCTCGACGGAGGCAGCGGTGTGAAGGACTGCATCCAGCCCAGAATGATCAGTTCGGTGAAAAAGAATATATCGTGCCCCCTGATTATCGGAGGCGGTATCAACAGCAAAGAAAAAGCCCGCTCAGTATTGCGGGCCGGTGCTGATCTCATTGTTGTCGGGAATGCGCTGGAGAATGATCCAAATTTGCTTATCCCGATTAGTGAGGCTATTTATGAAGCCAATCAGGTTAAAAACCTTTCTTCTAAACGTTCATAAGCGTTTCCCGCTTGCGCATCTTTCCTGCAGGGATACCGTACATCATTTTAAAACGGCGGCAGAAATAGGCGGTGTCCTTGTACCCACATGCACCACCGATATCCCGTATGCTCATTTTGGTCGTTCTTAGTAGCTCAACCGCATGCTCCATGCGCTGATACTCAATATAATCCTGTGGATTGATACCGGTGAGGGTCTTAAAATACTGTCCAACGTAATCTTCCGATACATCTGCCACTTCAGACAATTTCTTATTGGTAAGCTCCCCGCCCAGATTCTCCTTGATATACTTGAGAAGAGAGATGAGCCTTGGATCCTTAAAATAAGTGGAATTCGTCGCCATTTGCTCGACGAAAAGTTGGTTTTCAAGGATATGGCGAACAATTTCAATGCATAACAACTCCGTTCGGAGTTTAATAACACGCTGATTACCCGGAACTTCACTCTGTTGCTCTTTCATGATTTCATACAACAGTTGATTCACCTTGCTATTCTCTACTTCAAAAGGAGGGATATCCAGGGTAGTGAAGAAATTGATCGTATCAAAGACTTTTGTCTCAAATACCACAATGGCAAACTCAGCGATGGGAGAATTATCATCTTCAGCACGTGAACGAAAAAATTCTGCCTGACGAAAACTGAATTCCTCCAGGTTTAATTTTGGTCCGGCTTCAGTCTTCGCGCCAAAAATCAACTGAACATTCTTACCCGCCGGAAGAAAAATAGCATGCCCTTCCTGTAAATCCGTCTTGTCTTCTCCATACGACATTAACCCCCTTTTCAGTATGATAAGCGCACTGTCCGTTTCTTTGAAATCGGGAATAGAGAAAGGACGGGTGGCATATATATTATTCGATTTGAGATAGCGAATGCCCAGCGATTCGATTATTTTGTTGTAATCCTCCATATGCAGTCCTTCATATTAGCCTTCTTATTTGTACAAAAATATAGATTCATTCCAATTTATCTTCATTTCAAAGAACTTAATTGCAATATTTAAAGATATGATAATATTGGATATTAATTATTCAGCAAATGTCGGCTGATCACAATCTTCTGTATTTCCGAAGTCCCTTCATAAATCTGAGTAATTTTTGCATCCCGCATGAGCCTCTCTACATGATACTCCTTCACATATCCATAGCCTCCGTGAACCTGTACCGCTTCAATGGTCGTATCCATCGCCACCTGAGAGGCAAAGAGTTTTGCCATTGCGCTGGCATGTGCATAGTCTTTTCCGGCATCTTTCAAATAAGCCGCCTTGAGACATAACATTCGCGCTGCCTCGATCTGGGTGGCCATATCTGCCAACTTGAACTGAATAGCCTGATGTTTGGATATCTCTTTACCAAATGCCTTGCGTTCCTTCGAATACGCCAGGGCAAGTTCATAGGCTCCTGAAGCAATTCCAAGCGCCTGGGCGGCAATCCCGATACGGCCGCCGTTTAAGGTCGCCATCGCAAAATTAAACCCAAACCCATCTTCGCCAATACGGTTTTCCTTAGGCACCTTGACATCCTGGAACATGAGTGAATGCGTATCAGAGCCGCGTATTCCCAGTTTGTCTTCCTTCTTGCCTATAACAAAACCTTCCATATCCTTTTCTACGATGAGCGCATTGATCCCTTTATGACCGGCTTCAGCATTGGTTTGTGCCATTACTATATACACGCCGGCACTACTGCCATTGGTAATCCAGTTCTTTGTACCATTCAAAAGATAATAATCCCCCTTGTCCTCGGCAGTTGTTCGCTGGCTTGTTGCATCTGAACCGGCTTCAGGCTCTGATAAACAAAAAGCACCGATTATCTCGCCGGTCGCAAGTCGCTTAAGGTACTTTTCTTTTTGTTCTTCGTTTCCAAATTTTTCGATCCCCCAGCAAACCAACGAATTATTTACAGACATGGCCACCGAACAACTTGCATCAATTTTAGAAATCTCCTCCATGGCCAGTACATAGGAAACGGTATCCATACCTCCGCCGTTGTATGCCGGATCAACCATCATACCCATGAACCCTAACTCGCCCATTTTTTTTATTTGTTCTGCAGGAAACTGTTGCTTTTCGTCCCGCTCAATAACGCCTGGCAATAATTCTGTTTTTGCAAAATCACGAGCCGCATCCCTCACGGCCAGTTGTTCTTCTGACAGCTCAAAATCCATAGTATATATCTTAATTTAAGTTGAATAAAATAAAAGGGCTCCGCATAAACGAAGCCCTTCAAAAATACGATTTATTTGTTAAAGCGACTTAATCTCTGCTCCCCAGAAATAAACTCAGATAATACAAAAGTGTTACAAGAGAAGCTATCGCAGCAACTACATATGTCATGGCTGCCCACTTCAATGCGTCCTTTGCCATATCATGCTCCTGGGGGGTAACAATATTTCGCGCTTCAATCCAGGCCAATGCCCGCTTGCTGGCATCAAATTCAACCGGTAAGGTAACGAAGGCAAACAAGGTGAAAACCGAATAACATGCTATAATTACCATGATGGCTAAATCGAAGGATATCAACTGCGGGAGGAGAAAGCCGCCAAGTAACATGCCCATAAATACTATGTTGATAATTTTGGCAGAAGCACTTTGCACCGGTACCATGGCAGATCGAAACTTTAACATACTGTACGCAGTGGCGTGTTGTACTGCATGTCCACATTCGTGGGACGCAACCGCTGCAGCAGCAGCATTCCGGCCGTGATATACCGCCTCGCTCAAATTTACAGTCTTGTTTGCCGGATTGTAATGATCCGTTAACTGACCCCCTACTGACATCACCTTGACATCATGAATGTTATTATCGGCAAGCATCAATTTTGCAATTTCCGCCCCTGATAAATTTCGGTTCAACTCAATTTTTGAATATTTCCGGAACTTACTTTTTAGTCTTGAACTAACCGCAAAACTTATTATTCCGAATCCGATAATGATGATCCAAATTCCCATATATGATTAGGTTATATTGATTTTATACGTTCAATAAACGAAGTGGTTGAGAATCCTTCCGTAAATGGAATGATTTTCACCTCTCCTCCACTTTCCTTAACAATATCTGCACCAACAATATTATCTGCCAAATAGTCACCACCTTTGACCAAAATGTCAGGTTTCACCAATTGAATCAGGGAATAGGGGGTATCTTCGTCAAAGAAAGTCACTGCGTCCACGAAGGCCAGTGCCGCCAGGGCGCGACTTCTTGAATATTCCTTGTTAACCGGGCGTTCCGTCCCTTTTAGCCTTCTTACAGAATCATCCGTATTTAACCCAATGACCAGTCTGTCGCCCAGATTCCTGGCCTGTTCCAGGTAATCCAGATGTCCTGTGTGGAGAATATCAAAACATCCATTGGTAAAAACGACTTTTAACCCCCTGTTTTTCCAGCCAGGAACTTTACTTGCCAGCTGCTCCAGTGACAGTATCTTCTTTCTTGTTGGCTTCACGATGTATTTTTTCTTTAACGGTCTGACTTAAAATTAAGGAGATCGCTCCAACAATAATAATTACCAGGGTTTGCCATCCATGAAAAATGAATGTAAACGCTACTGCCTGATCCTGGGGGAGCGCATACAGCATGACAAGGCCAAGAGGTACTAGAATGTGGAAACTACCTG
>CAYGOW010000277.1:0-5448 GCA_964351425.1 uncultured Roseivirgaceae bacterium | reverse complement strand
CTGCATCTTTCAATACGTCAATAGATTCGATGTCGTTAGGGTTGATACCTGCCAGTGCGTTCGTTGAAGCACCACCAGCAACTCCACCAGTGTTTACCTGAACACCATCTACTATATATAAAGGTGTGTTATCTGCCAAAGAGCTATATCCACGTACAACAACGTTGATGGCTCCTCCAGGCTGTCCGGATCCAGAGGTAATCTGTACCCCAGCGGCGCGACCCTGCATGGCACGGTCGAAGGACTGCATAGGCAAATCCTGAATAACATCACTTTTAATGGAAGCTACAGATCCGGTAAGATCTCGCTTCTGCTCCACACCATATCCTGTAACAATTACTTCAGAAAGCTCAGTTACGTCCTGAACCATCTGTACGTTGATAACAGATCGGGTGCCAATTTCCACCTCTTGTGAGGCGAGACCAACGAATGAAAACACTAACGTGCCTCCGTCCGAAGGGACTGATAAGGTATACTCCCCGTCGATGGAAGTAACAGTACCGACGGTCGTACCTTTCAGTACTACGTTCACACCAGGAAGCGTGGTACCATCCTCAGCGGATGTCACGGTTCCCGATATGGTTCGGGTTTGCGCCCATACTTCGCTTGCGCTCAGTGAAAGGCCCAACATGAATACAAGTAGTAAAAACTTCTTCATATTGCTCGGTTTAGGTTAAAATATAATTTAAGATTACCGTCAAACATAAGACATAATTTGGAAATCCATATTATATCTTACATAAAATTTCACGTATTCTGCGTTACACAAACAATTCTTCTTTGTCTTTGTTGATATGTGTCAGCCTGATGACAAAGGACGTTTAACGCCATTAAAGGGTATTTAATATGTTTAAACAACAAAATGAGCACAAAATAAGTCAACCAATTTGGGGGAGATTTCCACCCCAAAAACTAACCCTTTAGTTGTCAGAACTTACATTGCTAATTCAGAAGGCTCTGAAAATGAATTTGTTAGTGTCCGTTTAGAGTATTTTAAACTCAATCCGCCGGTTCTTACTACGGTTTTCGGGACTGTCATTTTCATAGGCAGGACTCGATTGACCATACCCTCTGGCTTTAAGCCGGTCAGGGGTTATTCCATGGTCTACCAGGTAGGTAAAAACAGCTTGTGCGCGCTTTTCAGAAAGTGATTTATTATATGCCGGATCTCCAACATCATCTGTGTGGCCCGATATTTCAATCGAAACCTCCTGATTTTGATCCAGGAAGCGCACCACTTTATCCAGCTCGGTTCGCGACTTATCTTTTAGTTCATATTTGTCCGTCTCAAAAAATATATTGTTCAGGATACTCACAGATCCCGTTTTGATTGGATCAAGCTGAATATTTCGTGTAACAGCTTTTATTTCTTGTCCTTCCTGAAAAACAAACGAAGCGCTATTAAATAGATAGCCTTCCTTGCTTACGTACAAAGCATATTCAGAACCTTCGGTCAAAACGATCAGGTAGGTCCCGTTCTCCGGATCAGAAGAAACCATCGCCTCGCGCTTGTCTTCCAGAATATCAAATAGTTCGATTTCGGCTTCCAGCGTTTCACCGGTTTCAGAATCTGTCACAATACCCGTGACGTAGGAGGTGCGCGCAGCCACCTGCATATCCTCCGGTACATTAAACTCATACAGCTTTGACTTAACCGCCGGATCAGATTTGTCTTCAAGCGAATAATATCCCTGTTTTCCATCCGAAGAGATAAAGAGGCTCACCTGGTCTTCGCCTGTATTAACCGGTGCGCCGAAATTCTTCACGGTCTCCCATCCCTCTCCCAAACGTTGTGTGTAATAGATGTCATATCCGCCAAAGCCGGTTTTGCCGTTAGAAGCATAATATAAGGTGGTGTTATTCGGATGAATAAACGGGGAAACATCTTCTTTCGGGGTATTAATTCCATCTCCGAGATTTACAGGGGTTGTCCATTCGCCCTGATCATTTAACGTTGTCATCCAGATATCCCGGTTACCGACACCACCAGGACGATTCGAAACAAAATAAAGCGTTCGCCCATCGGCCGATAAAGAAGGTTGGGACTCCCAGCTGGGACCGTTAACTACTGCGCCCAAATTTTCCGGGGAGGACCAGGTATCCCCGGTACGGTAGGAGATAAACAAATCACAACTGCCATATCCTTCCCGACCATAGCATGAGGTGAATATAAGCTGCCTGCCGTCAGCAGACATGGTACAGGTACCTTCATTCCCTGGCGAATTAATATTCTCCGATAATGATTCAGGCTCCATCCATTGTCCCCGTGCGTCTTTGCGGCTGATCACCAGGTCTTCATCATAATCCATGGATACGCCAAGCCGGCGCGTATATATAATACCCAATCCGTCTATTGTAAGAATCGGAAAGTATTGCATCGGGAAAAAATTTACTTCCGAGGGCAAGGGCCGCGGATCAAATTCTGCCATGCGCGACTGGTTGGCAAGGGCAAATTCGGCATTGGCAACAAATTGTTCCGCTTCGGCACGGCGCCGTTTATTTCCGGGATTAAGGGCAAGAAACTTCGACCCCATGTCCAGGGCACGGTCATATTCTTCCGTCTGAATATACAGATCGGCCAATTCGTAATAGGCAGGTGCCTGGTTATCCCTGGGCAAAGTCAGCAGCGTCTCCAGCGATTCCCGCGCCGGGACAAGTTCGCCTTTAGACTTATAGATCAGCCCCATCATCAGCCAGGCGTCATAGAACTCATCATCCTTATCAATGGCTGCCTGAAGGTACTCCAGGGCTTCATCGTATTGACCCCGTACCCGATAATTATCGGCCTGGATAAAATATTCTGCTGCTTTCTTATTTTTTGTGCCGGGAGCCCGCTGTGCCTGTGTAGCGAAGGCGATCAGTAGGAAAAAAAGTAAAACCGGCCACCACGTAAAAATCTTCATACACCCTAATTTCCTATAATTATAACAGGAACGAAAAGATTTTTAAATAATTGTCGGGGCAATCAGGATTGATTCATGCGTTTCTCCGCCGCCTGAAGGGTATTCATCAGCAAGGACGCAATGGTCATAGGACCCACACCGCCCGGAACGGGAGTAATCAGCGAAGCTTTCTCAGCAACTTCTTCAAACTCAACGTCGCCTTTCAGGTAGTATCCTCTTTCGTGTTCCTCCGATTCAATCCGGGTAATACCCACATCAACAACTACCGCACCTTCTTTTACCATATCCCCTTTGATTAACCCGGGCACGCCGGTGGCAACAATTAAAATGTCCGCTATACGGGTATGGCTTGCCAAGTCTCTTGTGTACTTATGGCACACCGTTACTGTAGCCAACTCCTGATAGGAAAGAATCGCCGTCATGGGCGCGCCCACCGTACGGCTATTGCCAACCATTACACAGTGTTTGCCTTTGATCTCTACGTTGTAGCGTTTTAATAATTCCACGATCCCGTAGGGAGTCGCGGGCATCAGGCCCGGATGCTTGGAGGTGATCCGCCCATAATTCAGGTTTGTAAATCCATCCACATCTTTTTCGGGTGAAATGTGTTCGGTTACCTTAGTCGAGGAAATATGATCCGGCAGGGGTAGTTGCACGATTAATCCATCGATATCTTCATCACCATTGATACGATCCACCTGGGCCAATAATTTTTCCTCGGAAATGGTCGGCGGATAATTCATCAAGGTGTACTCATACCCAACCTTCTTACACGCCCGAATCTTATTATTCACGTAGGTTTGGCTGGCTCCATCATCTCCTACCAGGATAGCGGCAAGATGTGGGGTTTTCTTCCCCTGTTCCTTTAGCTCCAGTACGCGCTTGCGTATTTCTTCCTGGATGTCATTGGCGACCTGTCTGCCGTTTAGTATCTTGGTGTTTTCAGCGGTCATTGTTGGAGAATAATTTAATCTAGTTTCAATACGGCCATAAACGCTTCCTGCGGCACTTCTACATTCCCTACCTGACGCATACGCTTTTTACCTTTTTTCTGTTTTTCCAGCAATTTACGTTTTCGGGAGATATCCCCACCGTAGCATTTCGCCAGTACGTTTTTACGCATGGCCTTCACCGTCTCCCGCGCAATGATCTTGGTTCCGATAGAAGCCTGTACTGCAATCTCAAACATTTGTCGCGGAATCAGTTCCTTCAGTTTCTCACATAGACGCTTGCCCCATTCATATGCTTTGTCCCGGTGGACAATAGCAGACAAGGCATCCACTTTATCCCCGTTGAGCATGATGTCAAGCTTCACCATATTCGACTGCCGGTAGCCGATTAGTTCATAATCCAGCGATGCATAGCCCCTCGAAAGGGTTTTAAGTTTATCAAAAAAGTCAAAGACAATTTCAGCCAAAGGAAGCTCAAACGTTAGCTCCACCCGGTCTGATGTCAGGTATATCTGGTTTTTGATTACTCCCCGCTTATCAATACAGAGGTTCATGATATTCCCGATGTAATCTGCCTTAGTAATAATCTGTGCCCGGATGAATGGTTCCTCAATGTGCGAAATCGTATTTGGCTCGGGCATTTCTGATGGTGCATTGATATTGGTCACCTTGCCGTCGGTTTGCACGGCATGAAATTGTACCGATGGCACCGTGGTGATTACGGTCATGTCAAATTCACGTTCCAGCCGCTCCTGAACAATCTCCATGTGCAACATTCCTAAAAATCCGCATCGGAATCCAAACCCGAGGGCAGCTGAGGTCTCCGGCTCCCAAACAAGCGACGCATCATTCAACTGCAGTTTCTCCATGGAGGCACGGAGCTCTT
The DNA here is from genome assembly GCA_964351425.1 of uncultured Roseivirgaceae bacterium. Lineage (GTDB taxonomy): Bacteria > Bacteroidota > Bacteroidia > Cytophagales > Cyclobacteriaceae > JAUILA01. The sequence continues at coordinate 709 of CAYGOW010000277.1, read as the reverse complement.
CAAACTCGGAAGTATCTACCGGATAAATTCCCGCAAATACCATGGGTTTTACATTCTCAAAACCTGTCACCGCCTTGCACGGCCGGTCCACATGAGTAATGGTATCCCCTACTTTCACTTCTTTAGCCACCTTGATTCCGGAAATCAGGTACCCCACATTCCCCGCCATGACTTTGTCCCGCGGTTGTTGTTTCAACTTCAATACCCCGATTTCATCTGCCTCATATACCTTACCGGTATTAACAAACTTCACCTGGTCGCCCTTTTTTATCGTTCCGTTGAATACCCTGAAGTATACCTCAATGCCCCGATATGGATTGAAAACCGAATCAAAAATCATCGCCTGCAGCGGTTCGCTGACATCCCCTTTGGGAGAAGGAATCCGGTTGATAATAGCAGAAAGAATATTGTCAATGCCAATCCCTTCCTTAGCGCTCGCATGAATTACGTCGCCGGGATCGCAACCGATCAGGTTCACAATTTCATCCGTGACTTCTTCCGGCATGGCGCTTGGCAAGTCAATCTTGTTCAGTACCGGAATGATTTCCAGATCATGTTCTAGTGCAAGATACAGGTTCGAGATGGTCTGTGCCTCGATCCCCTGAGCGGCATCCACGATGAGCAAAGCACCCTCGCAGGCTGCAATTGAGCGCGAAACTTCATAGCTGAAGTCAACGTGTCCCGGGGTATCAATCAGGTTGAGGATATA
>CAYGOW010000276.1:0-5455 GCA_964351425.1 uncultured Roseivirgaceae bacterium | reverse complement strand
TTGACGGGGTAAGGGAAGAAGCGGTGTGGCAGGAGGCTACCGTCGCCAGCGATTTCAGGCAGCACTTTCCCTATGATTCCTCCCTGGCAATGGCTCAGACAGAGGTAAGGCTTGCTTACGACGAACGCAATCTTTATGTTTTCGCAATCATGCGTAACCTGGGCCCCAGGGAATATGTGGTCCCTTCTCTGCGTCGTGATTTTCGGGGAGCAGCCTTTGATAGCTTCAGTATAATCCTTGATACCTACAAGGATAAGACCAACGCCTTTTTATTTGGTATTAACCCCGAAGGAGTTCAGCGGGAAGGCCTTATCTCGAACGGCGGTAATGATGACGGACTGGCCCTTACCTGGGACAATAAATGGTATGGAGAAGCAAAGATCTATGAGGACTATTGGGTAGCAGAAATGGCGATTCCCTTTAAGACCCTTAGGTACAAAGAGGGAATGGAATCTTGGCTGGTCAATTTTTACCGAATCGACAGCGAATATGCTGAGCGTTCGACCTGGTCTCCTATCCCCCGTAATTTCAGTCTTTTAACGCTTGCATTCAATAAGCAACTGCAGTGGGATAAGCCCGTGAAGAGCCCTGGGAAAAATATATCCCTGATTCCTTACGCGACTTATCGTACCTCTAGGGATTTTGACTCGGAGAATGGTACGATGTATAGCTGGGATGTGGGTGGAGATGCAAAAATAGCGGTGAGCTCATCATTAAACCTGGACATGACTGTGAACCCTGATTTCTCCCAGGTTGAGGTTGACCAGCAAGTAACTAACCTGGATCGGTTTGAGATCTTTTTTCCTGAACGGCGTCAGTTTTTTCTGGAGAATGCCGATTTATTTGCCGACTTCGGTTCAGGCGATTCCCGTCCGTTTTTCTCAAGACGCATTGGAGTTGCACGGGATTCTACTACCGGCTCCAATATTCAAAATCAACTTTACGGTGGATTCCGGTTGAGTGGTAATATTAATAACAAGTGGCGAGTAGGATTAATGAGCATGCAGGCAGCAGATGATCCATCCATTCAACTTCCATCAGTCAATTACTCCGTGGCCTCTGCACAATACCGCATCGGTCAACGGTCTAATATCTCAGGGTTATTTGTTAACAAACAATCCTTTAGCAGACTGGATGATTTTGACGGAACGAAATCTGTGCCCTGGAACAGAACGGCAGGGCTGGATATAAACCTGGCTACCCCGGATAACCAGTGGAGTGGAAATGCTTATTATCACCGTTCTTTTGATGAATTCCAGGAAGTCGACAGTTCATTTTCCTGGGGTTTAGGGGCTGCCTATGAATCGTATCGCTGGCAGGTTAATACGGACCTCAGAAGCATCGGAGCTAATTTTAATCCGGAAGTGGGCTTTGTTCGACGTACGGACTTCATGCGCTCGAGGGCCACCGCCTATCACAATTTCTATCCGGAATCAGGGAAACTACAAGCGCATGCGCCCGGGCTTGATTATGATATACGTTGGAATCAGAAATATGGACTTACGGACTGGGATGTCAACCTTTTGTACAGGTTTACCTTTAGAAATACATCCAGTTTGAGGTTCCGCTTAAGAAGAGAGTATGTCTATCTTTTTAACTCATTTGACCCTTCCGGAACAGGCGGACAAGAATTGCCGGCAGATACCGACTATACGTACAACTTGCTTATCGCCTCCTACTCTTCTGATCAGCGAAATTCATTTTTTTATGAATTATCTACCAGATCAGGAGGGTATTTTAATGGAAACAGGGTTAACCTGGACGGCACCTTAAACTACAGATTTGGTAAACGGGGAAATGTTGCACTGAATTTTACATATAATCGCATTCGTCTGCCTGATCCCTATAACGATGCTGATTTGCTCCTGATCGGTCCGCGCTTTGATATTACATTCAGTCGAAGTCTATTCTGGACTACGTTTATTCAGTATAATGACCAGATTAATAATGTCAATGTCAATTCACGCTTGCAATGGAGATTCAAACCAGTTTCGGATTTGTTCATTGTTTATACGGACAATTATCTTGCGGCTGAAGAAGGAAGGTTTATTGATTTCAATCAGCCCAAATCCAGGGCATTGGTGATCAAGCTTTCCTATTGGTTGAACCTGTAGATTTAATCATTTGCTTTTTGCTTAAGACAGGCAATTTCTTTGGAATTATCCATCCAGACTTACATACGCAACGCTCTCCCTCTAATTCGTCCGTAATACAATGAAGTTCGATGTATCTTAGGGCTTCAGGTAATGGAAATGAAACGAACGAAAAAGTACGTTGGAGGATTCCTGGCATTGTTGGTAATACTATCTGCAACGGCCGTGGGTTACGTCTACTATAAACAAGATCAAATCGTTCAGGATGTTATAGGGGGCCTTAATCAGGACCTAACAGGACGCCTTGAGATTGGTGATAGCCATATTGCACCTTTTGCCCAGTTTCCCTACATGTCGGTCGACCTGGAAAATATCCGTATTTATGAAGGAAAATCCGATACGAGTGAACTGCTCATGCAGGTATCAGATACCTACCTCGGGTTTGATTTCTGGCAGCTGCTAAAAGGGAATTTCAAGGTCAAACTATTAACATTTGACAATGGGTTTCTCCGGCTCGTACAACATACGGACGGTTCCTTTAACGTTACAAACGCTTTGTCCGGTCAAACGGAAAGTGAATCAGATTCCTCAGCATTCCAAATTGACCTGCAACAGATTCGCCTGGAAAATATCGATCTGCTCAAATTAAATGAGGAAAATAATGTACTTGCTGAAGCGTTCATCGAACAGGCGGCCTCACGTTTCCGAACTACTGAAGATAGTATGGAGATATTCCTGGATACCCGGTTCCTGTTTAATTTAATCATTGACCAGGACACATCCTTCCTGCATGACAAGCATGTAGAATTACACACAACCATCACCTACGACAACAGAAATAACACCTTGAATATCAGCAAGTCAGAGGTTCAAATTGAACAAGCACTTTTCATGATGCAGGGTTCGGTGGATGTGGAAGACGATATGAACCTGGATCTTTCCTTTGAAGGGCGAAAACCGAACTTTGATCTCCTGCTGGCATTTGCCCCCCAGGAATTGTCCCCCGCGTTTGAACGATATGATAACGGTGGGCAAATCTATTTTGATGCCAGAATAAAAGGTCCCTCAATAAATGGCCATAGCCCTAAGGTAGACATTGACTTTGGGTGTGCAGAGGCATTTGTACAAAATACAGATGTCGGAAAATCGGTTAATGATCTGTTTTTTAAGGGGCACTTTACGAATGGGGATCAGCGCAGTCCTGAAACCATGGCGCTTTCCATAGAAGATTTCTCGGCACGGCCGGAGACCGGAACGTTTGAAGGAGCACTCCTGGTAAAGAATTTTGATTCTCCCGAAATTGACATGCAAGTCACCTGTGACTTTGACCTTGATTTTCTGGCAAAATTCCTGAATTTGGAAAATCTGACAGATGTTACCGGCAAGATATCGCTGGAGATGAATTTCCATGATATCATTGACTTAAGTCAGCCTGAAAAGAGTATTGAGAAGCTGAATGAGTCCTACTTCACCTCGCTGAACGTACAAAACCTCAACTTTACTAGTACAGCCTATCCCCTTCCCGTCTCTGACGTGAACATTACTGCAACGATGGACGGCCACCGGGCGACGATCAGCCGGCTGGACTTCAAAGTGGGCCAGTCGGATGTTGCCATCACTGCGACAGTGTCTGATCTTCCGGCCATTCTCCATCATACAGCTTTGCCTGTTGAAGCAGAACTGGCTATTCGTTCCTCTTTGCTGGACCTGAGTGAACTGACGCGTACGCAGTCAGATTCTTCGTCCGTAGATGAACAGATCAAGGACCTTTCTATGGGATTCAGTTTTAAAAGTTCGGCCCGCGCCTTTACGGAATCGCCTCATTTACCGCTCGGCGAATTCTTCATCAGGGATTTACATGCCCAATTCCTAAAGTATCCGCACGAATTGCATGATTTTCATGCGGACATACGTATTGACAGCACGGATTTTAATGTGCTGGATTTTACGGGAATGATTGATGAAAGTGATTTTCATTTCAACGGAACCCTGGAGAATTATGACCTGTGGTTTGGCTCAGTGTCTAAAGGAACCACCCAAATTGATTTTGACTTAAATTCTGACCAACTGCAGCTGGATGACCTGTTCTCCTACGGCGGAGAAAATTATGTTCCGGAAGACTACCGTCATGAGGAATTTACCAACCTCCGTTTGCATGGGATTGCCCGGCTTGACTTCGATAAAGGGCTAAAACAAACAGAGATTACAATCGATCGTCTTGCTGCTAATATGAAGGTCCATCCGATGCGTTTCGAAGATTTCAAAGGGCACTTTATTTTCGATAGTGCCCGGTTTGAAGCACGGAACCTCAGTGGAAAACTGGGCCATTCAGACTTTGCAGCTGATTTCATATATTATTTTGATCCCCATGAGCCTGGAGACGTAAATCCTCCCCATCAGTTCATGCTATCCAGCAACCGACTGGATTTTGACCAGATTACTGCCTATAACCCACCACCACCCGGTAAGGAGCTGACGCCCGCTGATCATGAAGCCGGCTTTAACATATTCACCCTGCCGTTTTCCAATCTGGATTTTTCATTTAAGGTAAAGGAGCTCAATTATCATCGTCTTCTGCTACAGGATTTTACTTTACTCGGGAGAATGCAGGAAAATCATTACGTCTATGTAGATAGCCTGTCAGTAGAGGCAGCCGGAGGACAAATCGCGATGGAGGGCTATTTTAACGGATCCGACCCGGGCTCTATTTATTTTAGTCCGAACGTCCGGCTGAAGGATATTGACCTGGACCGACTGTTATTTAAGTTTGAAAACTTCGGACAGGAACACCTTGTTTCTGAGAATTTGCATGGTCAGTTATCAGGCACCCTGCAAGGGAAGATTCATATGCACCCGGACCTGATGCCGATTATTGATGACTCAGAACTGCACATTGATTTTTCGGTGCTGAATGGTAGTCTCAACAATTATTCGGTCTTCCATGCCATGTCCGATTATTTTTCGGATAAAAACCTGGACAATGTTCGGTTTGATACCTTGCGAAATACCCTGGACATGAAGGACGGGAAGCTGTCTATTCCATCGATGAATATCAACTCCACCCTTGGCTATTTTGAGCTATCAGGGGTTCAGGACTATTCGCTTGACATGGAGTACTATGTTCGTATTCCCCTTAAAGTGGTGACCAAAGCAGGTATGCAGAAGCTGTTTGGTAAGAAGGACGAAGATACATCTGAACAGGTGGATGAGATTCAGTACCGGGATGAAAATAAACGTACCCGTTTTCTCAATTTGAAGATTATGGGGACTCCCGACGATTATTCTATTTCACTCGGTAAAAAAGAGTAAATCTGCCGGGCGAACTTTCATTTTGCATAGGCATCATTATGTCAGTGGATCAT
>CAYGOW010000275.1:2590-5471 GCA_964351425.1 uncultured Roseivirgaceae bacterium | reverse complement strand
TGCTTCATTTACCGGTTTATCCTTTAACCGCCATGATGAGGGCGCACTTTATCGGGCGGTCCAGGAAGGCATTGCCTTTTCCTTTGCCTACGGATTTGACTTATTAAAGAATCTGGGATCTGCTGCCAATTTGATTCGTGTCCCGAAAGCCAACTTATTTCTGAGTCCGCTTTTCTGCCAGTTGTTTACTGCCCTCACAAATTGCGAGGTTGAAATATACGACACAGACGGAGCACGAGGCGCTGCCCTGGCTGCAGGCGTTGGAGCCGGGCTCTATGCCGATATGGAAAATATTCCGCTGGAGAAAGCCGCCACCTATTCTCCCGATAAAGCACTTCAACACAGCTATCAATCGTTCTATCAATCCTGGAAAAATCAACTACAAAATCAAATGACATCATGAATATCATCACAGGCGAAAAAGAATATTTTAAAGGCATTTCAAAAATCTCCTATGAAGGACCTGAATCGGATAATCCGTTTGCCTTCAAGTATTATGACCCGGAAAAAAAGGTAAACGGTAAAACGCTCAGGGAACACCTTCGGTTTGCCATTGCTTACTGGCATTCCTTCTGCGGAACCGGTGGGGATCCCTTCGGTGCGCCTACTAAGCCTTTTCCGTGGAACGAGCCCAGCGATCCGATCATGGCAGCCAGGGCGAAAATGGATGCAGCCTTTGAGTTCATGACCAAATTGGGAACCGACTTCTATTGCTTCCATGATTATGACCTGGTGGATGAGGCAGACACACTGGCGGAGTCAGCCAACCGGCTGGAGACCCTGGTTGACTATGCAAAACAAAAACAGGAAGAGTCAGGCGTCCGGCTGCTTTGGGGAACTGCCAACTTGTTTAGTCACCCGAGGTACATGAACGGGGCCGCCAGCAATCCGGACTTTCAGGTAGTGACCCATGCCGGGTTCCAGGTAAGAAATGCGCTGGATGCAACTATCCGGCTGGGTGGACAAAATTATGTATTCTGGGGCGGTCGGGAAGGCTACATGAGTCTGCTCAATACCAAGATGCAGCAGGAACGGGAAAATATCGCCCGGTTCTTCACCATGGCAAGGGACTATGGCCGCAAAAATGGATTCGAAGGGACTTTTCTGATCGAACCCAAGCCTATGGAACCTTCGAAGCATCAATATGATTTCGATGCTGCCACCGTTATCGCCTTCCTGCAGGAATTTAACCTCACCGATGATTTCAAATTAAACATTGAAGTGAATCATGCGACCCTGGCCAGCCATACCTTCCAGCATGAATTGCAGGTTGCCGCCGACGCCGGATTGCTCGGTTCCATTGATGCCAATCGTGGCGACTACCAAAACGGATGGGACACGGATCAGTTCCCGGTTAATATCTACGAACTCGTGGAAGCCATGCTGGTCCTGTTACCCGCCGGTGGTTTTTCGACCGGGGGAATTAATTTCGATGCCAAGACGCGACGAAATTCGACCGATTTGGAAGACCTTTTTCACGCACATATTGGCGGGATGGATACGTTTGCCCGGGCCCTGATCATGGCAGACCGTATTTTATCGGAGTCCCCCTATCATTCGATGCGGGACGAGCGGTATGCTTCGTTTGAGCGAGAGGATGGCTTGCGTTACCGTCGCGGCGAACTCACCCTGGAAGACCTGCATTCTTTGGCATTGAAGCATGGTGAACCGGTACAAAAAAGCGGGAAACAAGAATTGTATGAGAACCTGATCAACCAATACCTGCGCTAGTGAATTGATTTTCAACAGGGTGGCATGAACTACCAGTAATTTTTGTATCTTCCAAAACCGGTAAAATATACATACCGGTCGCCTTATGCTTTATTACTGGTACCGCATCCTACGTATTCTCCTGTCCCGTAAATTCCTTAGCCCCATTGATTTGGAGGCACCCATTGAACGAAAATTCAGGGTACGTCTCTTTGATTGCGATGGGTTGCGCGTCATGACGGCTTCACGATATCCGGTATATATGGATTTTATCCGATGGGAGACCATTGCCCGATCGGAGTTGTACAACATCGTGGTCAAAGGCGGACTGGCACCCACGTTAGGCTCCCAAAAAATCATCTACCGGCGGCCACTAAAAATTTTCTCCACCTTCCTGGTAAAGCTCGAATTAGCGGGATGGGATGACAAATGGATCTACCATATCCATACTTTCACACAGAAAAACCGAATCGCGGCGATCGGAATTACCCGGGCACTCATTTGGAAACGGGACAAAACGGTTCCTATGCAAGATATTCTCTCAAAAGCGGGAATAGCGCAGAAGGAAAATCCACCTGCTCCGTGGATCGCTGATCTTTTTGCGCAGGACAAATCAATTATTAATGAGGAATTTTATGAAAAAGCGCCCTGAATGCTCTTCTTTCGGTCCGGTCATGAGAATCACCTTACCGGTCATTCTGCTATTCTCCCTGTGTTTAATCGCCTGCAGTCAGCAGGAACCTGCACAACGTGAGGGCAGCAACATCCGGCAACCTAATATCCTGTTGATTGTTGCAGATGACATGGCCTATGCCGATATAGGTTGTTATGGAGGTGATGTTGAAACCCCAAATATCGATAGCCTGGCCATGCGGGGAATACGCTTTAGCCGATTCTACACCAGCCCGATCTGCTCTCCTACACGCGCCATGCTGCTGTCAGGGAATGATAACCACATTGCCGGTATTGGTGTACAAAATTACGAGTCCGAACAATTTGGGTATGAAGGCCACCTGTCAGACCGGGTGGTCCCCATGCCGGTCATTCTCCGGGATGCAGGATATGACACCTACATTTCAGGCAAATGGCACCTCGGGATGCGCTTTGAAAATGATCCCTTCCGACAAGGATTCACCAAGTCCTATGTGAGTATCCTGGGGGCAAGTAATCA
>CAYGOW010000275.1:0-2569 GCA_964351425.1 uncultured Roseivirgaceae bacterium | reverse complement strand
TGAGTTCATGAAATCAGGCGAAAGTAACGACAAACCATTTTTCGCCTATGCCGCCTACACGGCGCCGCACTGGCCGCTTCAGGTAGAGGAGAAATACTGGAAGAAATATGAAGGGAAGTACGACCAGGGCTACGAAGAGCTCCGTCGGCAGCGACTTGAATCGCTCAAAGAGGCAGGAATGATTCCGGACGATGCAACGCTTCCTGAGTTGCATCCCCTGGTCAAGCCGTGGGAATCATTGACGGAGGAGGAAAAGAAAAGGGAATCCAGAAAGATGGAGCTCTATGCGGGTATGATCGACAACATGGACGAGAATATCGGGCGGATTATTGCTTATCTGAAAGAATCCGGACAGTATGAAAATACACTCATCGTATTCATGTCCGACAACGGCGCCGGCGACGAGGACTATTACAACCATGAGTATTTTAGTGAATACCTGCAGTCACGCTACGATAATTCCTACGAGAACATGGGCAAGCCCGGATCGTTCGTATCCTATGGGCCGCCCTGGGCGGAAGCGGGTTCTGCTCCATTTCGTTATTTCAAAGGATACCTGACCGAAGGAGGCATTCGTGCTCCGATGCTTATCGCGGGTCCTGGGGTTAGCCAGGCCGGTTCCGTCTCACACGGGTTGGTTACAGTAATGGACCTGGCGCCTACTTTTTACGAGGCCGCCGGAACTGCTTATCCGGATAAGCCCGGGCTCTATCCCCTCAAGGGAAATTCGCTGCTTCCTTTTGCGGCCGGCAATAGTGCCAGGGTTCATGCGCAGGACTATATTTTTGCCCTGGAGCACAATTCCCGAACTATGTTGCAGCAGGCGGACTGGAAACTCACGCAGAACGAATACCCCATGACGCTGGAAAAATTCGAATTGTACAACCTGGAAAATGACCTGGGGGAACAGCAGAATGTTGAAAATGAATATCAAGGTATGTTTCAGAATCTGCTACAGCGTTGGGATCATTTTTACCAGGTAATTAATGGCCTGCAGCCACCGGATTAGTTGCAACTTCTTCGCTGCGAATTGCGTTTTCTACGTATGCGGAAAGGAATCCTATTACTCTTGCTTATTATTTCATTGGGTGTAACAGCCCAGGAGATTTCTGCTGAAGAAGCATTTGAGCTGGGCAGGGAAGCCTGGCAGGATCATGCCTACGCAGATGCCTTGAAGCTTTTTGATTTCGGTTTGCGCGAGGATCCTGATTTCTATGAAATGTACAGGTACCGGGGAGCGGTATTGGAACAGCTCAATGAACCGGATAAGGCGTTGCAGGATTACATGATATATATGCGGCAATTCCCCGATAATGCCGAAGTGCTGATGGCTGCCAGTGCACTGCGCTACCGCCTGAATCAATATGATGCCGCCGCCCAGGGCTTTCGCAGATTGATCAATCTCCCCCGCGGTGAAACCGAGATGATTTATTTCAAACAGCCAGTGCATGGCGAAGGAGTGACATCGCTCTTTACCGCACAAACCAATGATAAGTCCATATTGTACAATTACCTGGGCTTATGTGCACAGGGCAAAGGTGACTTCAGCAAAGCACAGACCTTCCTGGATACGGCCATTCAGATGCAGCCGGAGAATCCTGACTATTATGTAAACCGGGGGTTGATTTTTCAGCAAACCAATCAACTTACCCGTGCGGAGAATGATTTTGAGAAAGCGCTGTCCATAAATCCCTCACACGGACTTGCCCGGTACAATCTTGCCAGCCTGATCGATGCCTCCGGTGATTTGGAAAAAGCAGCGGATTTTTATTCTCAGAGCATTGAAGACAACCCTTCTTCCCCTTACGGATACAGACAGCGGGGATATCGATATCTTCTTGCTGGCGATCATGATTCGGCGCTGGCTGATTTTAGCAGGGCCATTACACTCGACCCGAAAGATCCTCAAACCTACGTCAACCGTGGCATAACCTATGAAGCCAAGCGGATGTACCGGGAGGCTTTGAATGATTATAGCCGGGCCATTGAATTGAAGCCAGACTTTCCCAAAGCCTATCTGAACAGGGGGAACACGCTGTATAGAATGAAAGAATACAAGAGGGCTTTAAACGATTATAATGTGGCCCTGATTTACCAGGCAGATTACGGACAAGCCTTTTATCAACGTGCTCTGACCTACTATTATCTGGAGAATTATACGAAGGCCTGTGATGATATTCAGCGGGCGATGGAACTCAATATTCCGCAGGCAAAAAAGGCGCGTGGCCGCATTTGTTCCCGGGAAATGGATCAGTAAATTACGAAATGTAGGATTCGTACCAACGAAATTTCTCATGGATAATTGACTCCTTGTTTTTTTCAAGGAAATCCACAAACGCACTGGCCACTGGAGAAAACTGTTTTCCCTTCAGCCAGACAAGATTCCAATCGGTAGCCACCGGTAAACCTTTACAGGGAATTAATCTCAGGTCGCCATTTTTCAATTCATTTTTAATCCCGATTAAAGGCATAATGGATACACCTAAACCAGCCAATACGGCTTGTTTAACTGCCTCATTTGACGTTAACTCCAGCGATTTTTTCATCGGCAGTTCATTCCGCTCAATGA
>CAYGOW010000274.1:1574-5490 GCA_964351425.1 uncultured Roseivirgaceae bacterium | reverse complement strand
AGATGGTGACCTGGGACTGAGGTCGAATAATTCAGACGATCGTAGCGCGCCATATAATGAAATTTCACTTTTTAGTTATGACGAGACAACGCAGCGAGTGACTGAATTTGCCCTTGACACGATTACGGGGTCTGAATTAAACCTCATAGATAATATTATTTCATTCTCTGACCGAAGAACGATCCCTGAATTAGATACCCTTCCCGATTTCGTATTTCCGGACCGGTGCGATTATTATCGCGAAGAACAAATTTTTCTGGTTGGACAAGATGAACCTCTTGTAGATGACACGCTTTATGTACAAAAGAATCCACGTTACAATAATATCTACGTTGGTTTTTTCATTGAGACCGCCCCGGGAAGTGGTAATTTCGAAGAGTTTTTCTGGGAATACTTTCAGAATGAGTGCAACATAAATTATGACGGCCGCTTTCCACTCATAAATGACATTGGTAAGGACAAATCAAGTGAAGGAGTACTCACTTATCGAATGACCAGTATTGGTTGGCGCAATGTGTTGCAGAACAACCGGTTCAAATTGAAAGTATTCATTTATGACCGGGCAGGTCATAAAAGCAATGAGATAGAAACACCGCCTGTTACACTTACTGACATTCAGCGTAACTAGGCCTTATGAATATATGTCCGGAAAACGGTTCGGATCCGTCTCGGCCATCATCTCATAAATCGTATCGAAAACCGTTTCCGTATTTGGCTTAGAGAAATAATCACCGTCCGATGCATATGCAGGCCGGTGCTCCTTACCAGGAATAGTTCGGGGTTTTGAATCCAGATACCTGTAGCCGTTCTGCTCCTCAAGCACCTTTTGCATCATATAGGCGGAAGTTCCACCCGGAACATCTTCATCAGCAAATACCACACGGTTGGTTTTCTTTACCGATTCAACGATCGTATGATTAATATCAAATGGCAGTAAGGTCTGTACATCAATGACCTCACACGAAATCCCTTCGGACTGAAGCTGTTGTGCCGCCTCCATTACTATACGACACATGGAACCATACGTAACGATGGTCACATCCGATCCTTCCCGAATGACTTCAGGTACGCCCAGTGGAACCGTAAATTCACCAATATTATCCGGAACCCTTTCCTTAAGACGATATCCATTCAGACATTCTATGATCAGCGCGGCATCATCTGATTGAAGCATGGTATTGTAGAAACCGGCAGCCTGCGTCATATTGCGTGGTACCAGTACATAAATACCTCTTAAACTATGCAGGATCATGCCTAGTGGACTTCCTGAATGCCACACCCCTTCCAGTCGGTGGCCTCTTGTCCGAATAATAAGTGGTGCCTTCTGCCCTCCTTTTGTTCTGTATTGCAGGGTAGCCAAATCATCGGAAAGTGTAGCCAGTGCATAGATGAGGTAATCCAAATACTGTATTTCAGCAATCGGTCGAAGGCCGCGTAGAGCGGTTCCGATTCCCTGGCCAATAATCGTCACTTCACGTATTCCCGTATCTGTAACACGTAATTCACCATACTTTTCCTGCAATCCGGCAAAGGCCTGATTTACGTCTCCTATCCTGCCCACATCTTCGCCAAAAGCCAGCACCCGCGGATCACGTTGCAAGGCGGCATCAAAACATGCCTGAAGGACTTCACGTCCGTCTACCAGTTTGCTCTGATCAGTAAATGCTGCATCAACGACCGGAACGAGAAGGGCTGAATCGTCGGATTCGCTATATAAATGCGAACTGAACCGGTCATGATTAAGCTTTTCTTCTTTCCGGATCCAGTTGATCATTTTCTCCCGGGCGGGTATTGATTCATTTCTGATCACCCGCAATGCTTTTCGCATAGCACGAACGCTATCCATGCGTATCGGGTTGACAACAGATTCCAGGTTTTGTTTTATTTCTTTTAGCGCGCCGCTATTTTGTGATTGACCGATCGCCTCATTAATGAGCGACGCTGTTTCTTCCTCAGCCTCCAGCAAATCCTTTCTAAACGCTTTCCAGGCAGCCTCTTTGGCCTTACGGGCCGTCACCTTGGCAGTCTTTTCCATTTCGTTTAGTTCCTCTTCTGTCGCATGCCCCTCCTTGAGTATCCACTGTCGCATCTTTACAAGGCAGTCATGTTCCTTCTCCCATTCAAGTCGTTCTTTCGACTTGTAACGTTCATGCGAACCAGAAGTGGAATGCCCCTGAGGCTGCGTTACTTCCTGCACATGAAGAAGCACGGGAATATGTTTTGACCGGCAAATTTTCTCCGCTTTCTGATAGGCTTTGATAAGCTCCTGATAGTCCCAGCCCCGGGCAGTGATAATTTCAAATCCGGGTTCGGTTTTAGTGCGCTGCAGACCTGCAAGTGCTTTTGATATGCTGCTTTTAGTGGTATGATATTCCTGAGGTACTGAAATTCCGTATTCATCATCCCATACGGAAGTAAGCATTGGAACCTGTAAAACACCCGCGGCATTGATGGCTTCAAGGAACATGCCTTCTGAAGTAGACGCATTGCCAATAGTCCCGAAAGCAATTTCATTTCCATGATTACTCAATTCAGGAAATCCCTGGTTGAGATCATTATTCTCACGAAATAGTTTTGAGGCATAGGCTAACCCCACCAACCTGGGCATTTGTCCGGCTGTAGGGCTTATATCGGCACTGCTGTTGTATTGTGTTACGAGATCTTTAAACTGGCCTTGATCATCAAGACTACGGGTAGCGAAGTGACCATTCATCAAACGCCCTGCTGACGCCGGGTCGGCCGCGACATCTGTATGAGCATATAATTGAGCAAAATATTCTTCTATCGAGAGCTCCCCTATGGCCATCATGAACGTTTGATCACGATAGTAGCCGGCACGCCAGTCACCCTTGCGAAAGACCTTGGCCATAGCCAATTGCGCCACTTCCTTGCCATCACCAAAAATGCCAAACTTGGCCTTACCCATAAATACTTCTTTGCGTCCCATGAGACTCGCCTCCCGGCTTTCCCATCCGATGCGGTAATCCCGAAGGATTTCCTCTGAAGTACTTGTCTTCTTTACCGTTTTTGTATCACTCAATTTTTAGGAACTTTTATCTGTTCTCCCGTCGAACAAATGCTATCAAATTTACGAAGGAATCAATAATCATACAAAGAGCGCCTTATCAACAACTCCGGTCAATTTTGAAGCCGGGGGTCACCTGATGTACTTCAGCGTGCATTTAATGAGTAATCAGTTGATTATTCTGCAAAACCCACTAATAACCAAATAAAATTTTTTACATAAAAATTCCACATTGAGGTTCTTTTTAATTTGGGTAGCTGATGTTTTGAAACAGCCCTATTCACTATATTTGCAACCTTAATCCATTATTAATCCTTTTCTCATGATCATCGGTGTACCTAAAGAAATAAAGAATAATGAAAACCGTGTTGCCTTAACTCCAGCCGGAGCACAGGAACTTGTCAAGCGCGGTCATGACGTTTACGTTCAATCAACTGCTGGTGAAGGCAGTGGTTTTTCAGATGAAGAATATGTTACGGCTGGCGCCAACATCCTCCCAACCATTGAAGCAACCTATGAAAAAGCTGAAATGATCATGAAGGTCAAGGAGCCGATTGAGCCTGAATACAAGCTCATCCGTGAAGATCAATTGGTTTTCACTTATTTTCATTTCGCCTCCTATGAGCCATTAACTCGTGCCATGGTAGATAGCAAGTCAATTTGCCTGGCCTATGAGACCGTAGAACGTCCTGACGGCTCCCTGCCCTTACTGGTACCCATGTCAGAGGTTGCCGGGAGAATGTCGGTACAGGAAGGCGCAAAATACCTGGAAAAACCATTACAGGGACGTGGCATCCTTCTGGGTGGCGTTCCGGGTGTCCGGCCAGCCAAAGTCATGATCCTCGGTGGCGGAGTGGTTGGTACCAACGCTGCGAAGATGGCGGCAGGAAT
>CAYGOW010000274.1:0-1564 GCA_964351425.1 uncultured Roseivirgaceae bacterium | reverse complement strand
TGTGAATCTGAACAGGTTACGCTACCTCGATGATGTTATGCCTGCAAACGTAAATACGTTTATGTCAAACGAGTATAATATCCGTGAAATGCTGGATACTCATGACTTAATTATTGGTGCGGTTTTAATCCATGGAGCCAAAGCACCTAATCTTATAACCAGGGACATGCTGAAGGAAATGCGCGAAGGAACCGTTCTGGTGGACGTGGCGGTTGATCAGGGAGGATGTATTGAAACGTGTCAGCCCACAACACATGAAAATCCAACCTATGTGATCGATGGTATCCTGCACTACTGTGTAGCAAATATGCCGGGTGCTGTACCCTATACCTCTACACTTGCATTGACAAACGCAACACTTCCCTATGCTATCCAGTTGGCGAACAAAGGCTGGAAAAAAGCGTCCCAGGAAAATGAAGATCTTAAGTTCGGTCTGAATATTATAAAGGGTGATATCGTGTATGAAGCGGTAGCCGATGCTTTTGGCATGCCATTCACACCGGTAGAGAAATACCTGGGGTAGTACAGCAACAGCAAGAGCAGCAAGAGCAAGAGCAAGATTATGAAACAGGTCGTGGTCCTTTATTGGGCGACGACCTTTTTTATTAGGCGAAGGGGATATCCGTTAGTTGTCTGATAGATTCTCCCGTTAGTTCTGCACAGTAATGCTTTAAGCCGTTGGTTATTACAAGATATCTTGCATTCAACTTTTTATTGTATACCGCCGCCTGGGTCATGGCCGCTTGTGTAATAGGTCGCTGATACGTTTTACATTCCACCAATAAATGGGGTTGGCCACTGTTGTCATAAATCAGGACATCGGAGCGTTTGGTTCGCTGGTTATATTCGAGCGAACTTTCAACTCGCATCAAGCCACGTGAATAATTCCGTTCATTGATTAAAAAATGGACAAAATGCTGACGAACCCATTCTTCCGGGGTAAGCACCACAAATTTCCTTCGTATAATGTCGAAAATTTCTACATTGCCCTTATTTTTTCGGATATTGTAGTTTATCTCGGGCAAGTTTAACGAAACCATAGCATCAAAAGTAAACATACAGAATGAAAACAAAGAAGGAAATAATTGAGAATTGGCTCCCGCGTTATACTGGAATGGAACTAGAGGAGTTTGGAAAATACATCCTCCTTACCAATTTCATCAATTATGTTCACATGTTTGCCGAAAATTTTCATGTTGAGGTACGCGGACTTGACCGTCCTATGCAGTGCGCCACCGCCAATAATATTACGATTATCAATTTCGGAATGGGGAGTGCAATGGCCGCAACCGTTATGGACCTGATAACAGCTGTAACACCAAAAGCGGCACTATTTCTCGGCAAGTGTGGCGGTATCAAGAAAAAAACAAAGCTGGGTGACTTAATTCTGCCAATTGCTGCCATACGCGGCGAGGGTACCAGCAACGAGTATATGCCGGCAGAGATCCCTGCCCTTCCATCATTCAGCCTTCAACGGGCTGTTTCTTCCATGATCAAAAAGCATCAACTGGATTACTGGACTGGCACCGTTTACACAACCAACCGGCGGGTGTGGGAACATGAT
>CAYGOW010000273.1:0-5537 GCA_964351425.1 uncultured Roseivirgaceae bacterium | reverse complement strand
CGATATCTAATTTGCCGTCCCCGTTTAAATCGGCAGATCGGTAGTGCGTCGTTTAGGGAAAGAGTGTACTCGAGAGTGTAGATCTCGGTGGTAGCCGCACCACTACATAACCCTGGTAAAAATAAAATCCTTCATCCCCCTGTGCCATTAATGCCAGTATATCCAGGTGTCCTTCCTGATTCAGGTCAATGATGGTTGTTTTTAATGCCCCCGGAAGAGGGTTTAAAACGTGTTTTTCGAATGATAGCGAATCCGTATCCATTCGCTCGTACCATGATAAGTCACCTTTCAGATACCCAAATCCACTTACAACATAATCCGTCTGGCCATCCCCGTTTAAATCGGCACCGCTGACATGAACCGGCCTTGGTAATCCCTCCAGCAATGGAATAAGGGAGTCGTTTTGCATGGAGGTAAGCTTTCCCTTGTATTGATCATTCGGATGGATATTGCCCATTGTGAGGATATCCGGACCATACGGATGCTGAATCAGGCCGCTCGGAGCCCCATCCAGAATATATTCTTTGGTGGATTGATTCTCCAGTGAAAAATGATAGAGTTTACGCGCTACGGCATCGCCATAATATATACCTGGTTCATTTTGATCAAATTCAACCAGGCTGGAGGCTGGCTGATTGCCACCGATTATCAGCGGAATAGGTTTAAACCAGTTTAATGACTCTTCTTCAATCCTGGTTTCTACATACGGAAGACTGTCAGGGCTACTAGCTAAATAGTAAGACTTAATCTGGATCCACTCGCTGGCGGTCAGCATGGGCCGCTCAAGTGCCATCCCTGTGGCTTCAAGCAACTGTCGATGTTGTAGTGCCTCTGCCGATACATAAATTCCCATTTTAGCCGACATCTGCGGTAAAATCTCCTCCCATGTCTTGGTGGCTAGCATGTTGGGATCTGGCAACTGGTGACAGCTTGTGCAATACCTTTCGGCCAGTTTTTCGCCATCCTTATAATCCTGCTCACGTTCTGAACATGTGGAAAAAATAATGGCCAGGAGCAGAATAACAGAAAATGTAAGAGGGATTGAAAAGGCGACCTTCATAGATGAATTATACGGCTAAAGATACGCATGGATAGCCAGATAGAAAAAGGCACTTAATCGATAAGCTGGTAAGCCTTTGGCGTTTGTCCTACTTCATTTTTGAAGGCCGTAATGAAATGGGATAGATTTTCAAATCCACAGGAAAAGCATATCTCAGTGATGTTCATCTTTGATGATCTAAGCATACCCTTAGCAAGGCGAATCCGCTCCTTCAAAATATATTGCGACGGAGTGAAACCCATCGACTCCTTGAATTTTTTAAAGAAACTGGCCCGGCTCATACAGGCAACATCAGAAAGCTTGTCCATATCAATCCGCTCAGTTAGGTTTTCGCGAATATACTTTACCGAAGCCGCCAGGGCATTGCCTGACGAAAGATTCTGGCAAGAGTTTTGCAATAAAACACGCGCCTGTGTTTGCATTAACCGTACGAGCATCTCCTGAAGAGCCAAATCAACCATGACATCCTTGACCTTTCCCTGTTCACTTTTAGTAATCCGGAGAATACGGTTGATCGTATCCGCAAGGTGCTGGTTATTATGCAGATGAAACATGGACGGATCAATCTGCCAGTCCCCCCAGGTGGGATCTTTTGGGTGTAACTCACGTAAACTATCGACTGTTCGATGAATAACTTCATCCGAGATAACCAGCGCAATACATTGCGTAGGGTTTCCCGAGCGTGCTTCCGGAAAATCGATTTCCATTAATTCCCCGGGGCTAAGAATAACGGATTCTCCAGGTAAATAATCAAATGCCGGGCGATTTGGAAGTTTCATGACCTTTTTGCCTGACAGCATACTGGTCAAAACAAAATGATCAAAGTGCAGATTTACTTTTTCGGCTTTCCGATGTGTCTCAAAAACATTCAATTCACATTTGTCAAACGAATACGACGTCCTGTTTTCCACCAGGGTAAACAATGAACGCTCTTCGTTTGCCGGAATACTATCGAGTAAATGCCTTCTCATAATCTCTTATTGCTCCGTTTAATATAGGCAATATTTAGGACAAAAGGGTGGAGTTTATTGACGATCCTGCAAGGAAATGGCTGATAATTAAAAGATTTGGATTTTAAACAAACCGAATTAGACGCAGAGCAAAGTTTAAGAGGTAATTAATGTGCATATTCCATAGACTGATTTTAATCTAAAAAAACTATAGTTATGGAAACGATGACAAAACCCCAGAAAGGAGTGGAGCGCCCAAATTTTAAGCCGCAGTATGATCATTTCATAGGTGGAAAATGGGTAGCCCCCAGTAGCGGAGAATATTTTGATAATATCAGTCCGATCGATGGTAAGGCATTTACCCGGGCAGCGCGTGGGAACAAAGAAGACATCAATAAGGCGTTGGATGCGGCTCATGAAGCCTTTCCCGGCTGGTCAACAACCGGAGCCGCCCAACGGAGTAATTTGCTATTGCGTATTGCCGATGTGATTGAAGAAAACCTTGAAATGCTGGCGCGTGTCGAAACGGTAGACAATGGAAAAGCCCTTCGCGAGACCCGGGCTGCCGACCTGCCCCTGTGCGTGGATCATTTCAGGTATTTTGCGGGTGTTATTCGGGCCGATGAAAGCACTATTTCTGAACATGATGCCAATACAGTAAGTATCAATTTACAGGAACCGCTGGGTGTGGTGGGCCAAATCATTCCCTGGAACTTTCCTTTATTGATGGCTACCTGGAAAATAGCCCCTGCGCTGGCTGCCGGCTGCTGTACGGTTGTTAAACCGGCCGAGCAGACCCCCACAAGCATCATGGTACTGATGGAGCTGATCCAGGATATTTTACCCCCGGGTGTACTTAATGTTGTCACAGGATATGGACCGGAAGCAGGTAAACCCCTTGCGACTTCACCCAGGGTGGCCAAAGTAGCCTTTACCGGAGAAACCACCACAGGAAGACTTATTATGCAATATGCCTCGGAAAACCTGATCCCCGTGACGATGGAATTGGGAGGCAAGTCCCCCAATGTTTTCATGAAGAGTATAGCGGATGCGGACGATGAGTTTTTTGATAAATGCGTTGAAGGTGCGGTCATGTTTGCCCTTAACCAGGGAGAGGTTTGTACATGTCCATCAAGGATACTGGTTCATGAAGATGTATACGATCGCTTCATGGAGCGTGTGGTTGAACGAACCAATGCCATCAAGTTGGGTAATCCTTTGGCAGAAGACACCATGATGGGCGCTCAGGCTTCCAACGATCAATATGAAAAAATCCTTTCTTATATGGATATCGGAAAGCAGGAAGGCGCCGAGGTGCTGTGTGGCGGAGAAAAAGCAAACCTTAATTCCGGACTTGAGAATGGATATTATATCAAGCCGACCATTTTTAAAGGACATAATAAAATGCGGATTTTCCAGGAGGAAATATTTGGCCCTGTAACCTCCGTGACCACGTTTAAGGATACCGACGAGGCCATATCAATCGCTAACGATACCTTGTACGGCCTTGGTGCCGGATTATGGACACGTGATGCACATGAGATCTATCAAATCCCGCGTGCGATCAAGGCCGGAAGGGTTTGGGTCAATTGCTATCATGCCTATCCTGCACATGCCCCGTTTGGTGGGTATAAGAAGTCAGGATTTGGACGTGAAACCCATAAAATGATGTTAAACCATTACCGGAATACCAAGAATATGCTTATCAGTTATGATAAGAAGAAACTTGGGTTCTTTTAATAACAATAGTGTTGGATGATGAACGGGAGGGAGTTATTCTCTCCTGTTCTTTTAAATTAAAACGATGGAAGTGAGCAGACTAGGAGTAACACAGGAAGCATTGGATGTTATTGATGAATTGCGCGGGCGTTTCGGGCCACTGATGTTTCATCAAAGTGGTGGTTGTTGTGATGGCTCATCCCCTATGTGTTTTGAGGACGGGGACTTTAAAGTAGGAGAAAGTGATGTACTTCTCGGGTATATTGATGATTGTCCCTTTTACATGTCCAGGGATCAATTTGAGTACTGGAAACACACCCATCTCACCCTGGATGTCACAAAGGGCAGAGGGTCCAGTTTTTCATTGGAGATACCGATGGGTATCCGCTTTCTGATTCGTTCCAGGCTATTGACAGAGGATGAATTAGAAGCACTTGATAAAATGGACGCACTATAGATATCCCAGGAAACGAAACTCATGCATCGTTTCCGATGAAAGCCGGGTTCATTGCCTGGCTTTCTTTTTTTGTAATGATTCTGAATTAGATCAGACAATGATCTCCTTGTGAGATAAATGAAATTTATTACCTAATTTTAGATGATTGAAAAATATAGCCACCATATTGCTTGTTGTACTGTTTCTGGGCCAAAGTCTGTCTGTAGCAGTAACGGAAGTAATGAAGCTTGGCGAGCTCATAGAACATGCACAAATGCATTTGGCTGAATACGGTGATTCCTTTTTCACCTTCCTGTCAAAACATTACGGCGAGCAGCAGTCCGAACACACCGGTGCGCATAAAGAACATGAAGATCTTCCCTTTCATCATATTCAGGGAGCACATATGATTGTCATGTTTCTCACTCCATCGCATCAAACAATTACACACCCCATGGGCCTGGATAACAACAGTGCCATGAATTCTATTTATATAGAATCTATTCCCAATTTTGTAAACTCAGAGATTTTCCAGCCCCCCATTTACAGCTAATCTATATTTGAATTTATAATTTAGGTTATTAACCTTAACTACTTGTATTTCAATATATTATGATTAGTAAAATCATTGACTTCAGCATAAAAAATAAGCTGATCGTATTTCTCTTTGTAGCGCTTTTAATTGGCTTTGGTATCTACTCATTGTCGCAGTTATCCATAGGCGCAGTACCGGATATTACTAATAACCAGGTACAGGTAATCACAACCTCCCGAAGTTTGTCAACCCAGGATATGGAACAGTTTATTACCTATCCGGTAGAACTGGAAATGGCAAACCTTCCTGGTGTCAAGGAAATCCGATCCATCTCGAAGTTTGGACTCTCGGTTGTTACCATTGTTTTTGAGGATGATCAGGGGACATATCTCCCGCGGCAACTGATAGCTGAAAAAATTAAATCCGCCAGCGAGAAAATTCCCGATGGATTCGGCCAGCCGGAAATGGGGCCGATTACCACAGGCCTGGGTGAAATTTATCAATATATCCTTGATACAAAGCCCGGATATGAAGATGCCTATTCCGTTACTGACTTGCGAACTATCCAGGACTGGATCGTCAAGCGACAGCTATCCGGCATTCCCGGGGTAGTGGAAATCAATACCTGGGGTGGCTTTCTGAAGCAGTATGAGGTGAGTATTTCAACTGAGAAGTTGAATGCTATGAATATCTCAGTAGGGGAAGTGATGACCGCCCTTGAAAAGAACAATAGTGTGACGGGGGGCGGCTATATTGAAAAGTCTGATCAGGCCTATTACATACGTGGCGAAGGACTCGTGGGCAATCTGGAGGATATCCGCAATATTGCTGTCAAGG
>CAYGOW010000272.1:0-5569 GCA_964351425.1 uncultured Roseivirgaceae bacterium | reverse complement strand
CAACAACAAAAATGAAATTTCTAACCAACCTCCTGCTGTGGGGCATACTGCTGGTGCTATGCTGGCCACTCGCCCTTTTGCTTATTTTATTCTATCCCCTAATCTGGCTCATCGCCCTGCCCTTTCGGATACTCGGCGTGGCAGTCTCAGGCATTTTTAACCTCATTGAAGCGATAATCATGCTGCCATTCCGGGTTTTATCCCCAGGCAAGTAGGAAGACATTCATAATCAAAGGAATAAAAATTACAGAAATGTAATACCTCACAGCACCTTTCTAAACCAGAGGTGCCTGGTGTTTTTGTTTTAGTCACCGGAATAAAGCATATTCATGTATTCAGACAATTCAAGAGTTTTGTTAGTCGAGAATACATATAAAGCGCGTGACGGAACAGGTCTGTATTTGCTTTCCTCACTTCCGGATAACCCAAGGGCTATCCTGGTTTTCATTCATGGCCTCGGTGAACATATCGGCAGGTATAAGGAATACTTCGCCTTTTTTCATCAAAACGGAATAGGTTGTGTCGGATTTGATTTACGCGGTCATGGAAGGTCTGACGGCAAAAGGGGACATAGCCCCGGCTATGAGTTTCTTTTGGATGACATAGAAGAGATTGTTACTTCCGTAAGCCAATCCTATTCGGAAACACCGCTATTTATCTACGGACATAGCATGGGTGGCAACCTGAGCCTGAATTATCTTCTACGTCGCAATCCGAAACAACTTCGTGGCGGAATCATTACTTCTCCCTGGATAAAACTTCGGATTAAGCCCTCTTCCATCCAGCTTTTTCTGGCGAAAATTATGCGCAAAATATTTCCTGCATTCAGTGAACGAAATACCCTGGATCCTGCGCACCTGAGCAGAGACCCGGAGGTAGGCAAGGCGTATTTGGAAGACCCGCTGGTACATGATAAAATTAGTGCCGGGCTATTTACAGACATGGTATCGGCGGGGCAATATATACTGGATAATGGTCAGGAATTGCAATTACCCGTTCTGTTGATTCATGGGGAAGCCGACCCCATCACCTCCCCGGACGCCTCAAGGTCACTGGCAGAGAGCCAACCGGAGCGCATAGAATTTCACCCATTCCCCGGCATGCTTCATGAAACGCACCACGAAATTGGTAAGGAGCAAGTGTACGATAAGATTCTTTCCTGGCTGGAGAGCAAAATTTAGGATTCTCACAGGCAATTAATTAAATTCATTTCATTGAATAATGAACGTGAAACCCTATGAAATGCTTTCTATCCTGCTTCTTCCTACTATGTTCATTTCTATTCTTCCAATGTTCCCCCACCGACGAAAACTCAATTCATTCGACTGAAGTCAGTTCGCCAAATGGAATTAATACAGTAAACTTTTTTATTCACAAGGGCCAGGCCGGCTATCTTGTGCGACACGGGAATACGACCGTCATTGATACTTCATACATCAAATTTGAATTCAAAGACCAGCCATCACTCGGAGAAGAAATGGAAATAATTAACTCATCCGTTGAAACAATGAATGAAACCTGGGAATTACCCTGGGGAGAACAACGGCTGGTCAAGAATAATTACAACGAACTGACCGCGGAAATCAAAGAAACTACTGAATCAGCCAGGCAATTTCATGTGACCTTCAGGGTCTATAACGATGGCCTGGGTTTTCGGTATCATTTTCCCCGGCAGGATCACCTGAATGAGGTAGTATTAACGGATGAACTTACCGCATTTACCCTGACCGGTGATCATGATGTATGGTGGATTCCCGGTGACTGGGATATATATGAACATCTGTACAGTGAAACAAAATTCAGCCAGATTGATGCCTTAAGTAAACGGGATCATCCCAACCTGGCCGCTACGTACATACCGGAAAATGCGGTAAATACGCCGGTTACTATGAAAACGCCCGATGGACTTTATTTAAGTTTTCATGAAGCCAACCTGACGAATTACCCGGGAATGACTTTGAAAGTGGACGCACAAAGCCTTGCCATGGTCAGTGCGTTAGTTGGCTCTGAACGCCTGAAGGGTAAAGCCCAATTGACTACCCCGTTTAACACCCCATGGCGGACCATCCAAATTGCTGAAAGAGCTGGGGATTTGATTGAATCAAATCTTATTATTAATCTGAATGAACCCAACAAGCTGGGGGATGTATCTTGGTTTACCCCAATGAAATACGTGGGCATCTGGTGGGACATGCACATGGGCACCAGAACTTGGGATTATGCCAGTGGTAATCATGGAGCCACGACAGAATACACAAAAGAACTGATTGATTTTGCTTCGGAGAATAATATTGGCGGGGTTCTGGTCGAGGGTTGGAATACAGGCTGGGAAAGATGGATAGGCTTCCCTGACCGGGAAGGCGTATTTGATTTTGTTACGCCTTATCCGGATTATGACCTTCAGGAAGTTGTACGTTATGGACAGGAGAAAGGTGTCGAGCTCATTATGCATCATGAAACCTCTGCCGCACCCCGTACCTATGAGCAGCAACTGGACACAGCCTTCAACCTGATGGAAAGCCTCGGCATTCATTCCGTAAAAACGGGATATGTTGGAAAAATCATACCGGACGGAGAATATCACCATGGGCAGTGGATGGTAAATCATGATCGGAAAGTTTTGACGGAGGCTGCCCGTCACAAGATCGCCATTAATGCACATGAGCCCATAAAAGATACCGGCCTTCGCCGCACTTACCCGAATGCCATTAGCCGTGAAGGACTCCGTGGCCAGGAATTCAATGCCTGGGCAAGCGACGGAGGGAATCCGCCAAACCATCTGCCCACGGTGGCCTTTACCCGCATGCTCTCAGGCCCGATTGACTTTACTCCGGGTATATTTGATATTAAACTGGAACCATTTAAACCCGAATCCCAGATAAATACGACCCTGGCACACCAGCTGGGACTGTATATTGTGATCTATAGTCCCATTCAAATGGCAGCCGATCTGATTGAAAATTACGAGGGCAATGAAGCCTTCCAGTTTATTCGTGATGTAGCGGTCAACTGGGAACAGACCAGGGTTTTGGATGGAGAAGTGGGAGATTTCGTGGTCATTGCACGGAAAGACAGGGGCTCGGATAATTGGTTTGTCGGAGGAATAACCGATGAAAATGCGAGGAGTTATACCCTGGACTTTAGCTTTCTGGAGCCTGGTTCCTATTCCGCAACAATCTATCGGGATGCCCCGGATGCGCACTGGGATGAAAATCCAACGGCTTTTGTCATTGAAGAAATGAAGGTCTCCAGTTCCAACTCCCTCCAGATTGAAATGGCACCTGGTGGCGGGTTCGCGGTAAGTTTGATGAAGGAATAGGAATCCGTGCGGAGATATGTTCCTAAATCCTTAGATTTGCGCACTTAAAAAAACAACCCTCATGGAGCTAAAACACACCCAATTAACAGCTTTGCACCAGGACCTGGGAGCCAAAATGGTTCCTTTCGCCGGCTATCTAATGCCCGTTCGTTATACTTCGGATATAGAGGAACACAATACCGTTCGAAATGACGTAGGTATCTTCGACGTGTCCCATATGGGTGAGTTCATGGTGTCCGGACCAGGAGCGCTGGATTTGATCCAGAAAGTCACGTCAAATGACGCGTCCAAATTAACGCCGGGCAAAGCGCAATATTCCTGTCTCCCAAATGAGGAAGGTGGTATTGTGGATGACCTCCTGGTCTACATGCTGGCCGAAGAAAATTATATGTTGGTGGTGAATGACTCGAATATAGAGAAAGACTGGACCTGGATCAGTTCGTTCGCCAATGACACGGTAGACATGGAGAATATTTCTGATTCCCTTTCCCTCTTCGCCGTCCAGGGCCCAAAGGCGACAGAAGCATTACAGAAATTGACGAAGGTAAACCTATCCGAAATTAAATTCTACCATTTTGAAACCGGCAAATTTGCGGGTGTAACGGATGTTATCATTTCTGCTACGGGGTATACCGGAGCGGGCGGATTTGAATTGTATGTGCCTAATGTGGAAGCACTGAAGGTCTGGAATGCCATCATGGAAGCCGGTGCCGAATTCGGGATAAAGCCAATCGGACTGGGTGCCCGCGATACATTGCGCATGGAAATGGGGTATTGCCTGTACGGCAACGATATTGACGACACCACCTCCCCGCTGGAAGCAGGCCTGGGATGGATCACCAAGTTTACCAAAGATTTTGTAAACTCAGAGAATCTGAAAAAACAAAAGGAAGCCGGTATATCAAAAAAACTGGTAGGTTTCATCATGGAAGATCGTGGCATACCCCGACATGGGTATGAGCTGGAGAATGAAGCCGGCGACACAATTGGTCATGTAACATCCGGTACTATGTCACCTACACTCCAGAAAGGAATCGGGCTGGGCTATGTTGCCCTGGAAAATTCCTCGCCGGATAGCGAAATTTATGTAGTCGTGAGAAACCGGAAGTTGAAGGCCCGCGTTCACAAACTACCTCTTATTTAATGAAATCACTGGACGTTTGTCTTTCTCCTGATCTTGTAGCCCTTCATACCCTTGAAGGCCGGATTGCAGTGGTTGTCGATATATTGCGGGCAACCTCCTGTATGACCGCTGGTATCGGATCCGGAATCATGAAAATTCGTCCGTTTGAAAATCAGCAGGAATGTCTTTCGATGCGTGATCATGGGTATTTAATCGCCGGTGAACGAAATGGCCAGAAGGTAGAGGGATTCGATTTGGGTAATTCCCCATTCGATTATATGGAGCCAGCTTTCAAGGGGAAAAATATCGCCGTAACTACCACGAATGGTACGGTTGCCATTGAAAGAGCCAGGAAGGCGGACGAAATACTGATTGGTTCATTTCTGAATATCAGTGCTTTGACAGATTATATTCTCCGGCAGGAAAAATCGATACTGATTATTTGTGCCGGGTGGAAGGGTAAGGTAAACCTCGAAGATACGCTGTTTGCAGGGGCCATGATCGATCGTTTAAAGTCGGAATTCAGCCTGGCATGTGACGCCCCGAGGGTTGCCCTGGCTACTTATTTATCCATGAAGGATGATCTGTTGACCAATGTCCTTGCATCGTCACATGCCGAACGACTGAAGCGCCTGAACATTGAAAAGGACATCGCCTATTGCCTTACTTTCGATGAGTTTGATGTAGTACCCAGGCTTGTTAACGGGGAAATTACCGCATCCGCTACTATTTAAGTTTCGGGTTGTTTTTATGGCGGGTCGCATCACGGACCGATTTCTTCTCCAGATTTTTTTCCAGTGCTTTGGTCAGGTCGATACCCGTCTGATTGGCCAGGCACATAACCACCCATAAAACATCTGCAAGTTCATCTCCAAGATCTGCCTGAAGATCCGATTCTTTTTCGGATTGTTCACCATAGCGACGAGAAATTATTCGCGCCACTTCACCTACCTCTTCGGTAAGAATGGCCATGTTGGTGAGTTCGTCAAAATAACGTACCCCGGTAGTCTGAATCCAGGCATCAATCCTGGCTTGAGCTTCTGCAATGGTCATGTTATTCCTTATTTTTTGTATCCATCAATATCGTCACCGGTCCGTCATTGTTCAAATCAACTTGCATATAGGCA
>CAYGOW010000271.1:0-5570 GCA_964351425.1 uncultured Roseivirgaceae bacterium | reverse complement strand
GTAGCGGGGCTCCGGGGGAGGCGTACTGGCAACAACAGGCGGATTATAAAATCAAGGTTTCTATCGATGAAACCAACAATAAACTGACCGGTTCGGAAACAATTACTTATCACAATAATTCTCCTGACGCCTTGCGTTATTTATGGATCCAACTGGATCAGAACGTTCGGGAACCGGGGACAAACACACTAAAAACACAATCGTCTACAATCAGGGATTCCCTTCCTGCCAAATTTGCCGCCCAGGGGTTAGGCATTTCGGATTATGAAGGCGGCTTCAAGATCATGAATGTAAAGGATGCCTCCGGGGCGCCATTGCCGCACGTGATCAATAAAACCATGATGAAAATTTATCTTGAGGAGCCGTTGAAGTCGGGCGAACAGTATGTCTTTTCTATTGACTGGTGGTACACGGTAAATGACCGGATGCTTGATGGCGGTCGGGGCGGATATGAGTATTTTCCAGAGGATGATAACCATTTGTATACGATTGCCCAATGGTATCCCCGCATGGCGGTATATGATGATTACGAAGGGTGGCAGAACAAGCAATTTCTGGGACGCGGAGAGTTTGCCTTGGAATTTGGCGACTTTGAAGTGGAGATCACCGTACCTGAAGATTACATAGTTGCCTCTACCGGATGGCTACAAAACCCTAAAGACGTACTGAATAAGGATCAGCAGAAAAGATGGGAGGAAGCCCAGACGTCGTATGACAAGCCGGTTTTCATCGTTACAGAGAAAGAAGCCATTGCCAACGAGAAAGATAAAAGCAGCGGAACGGCCACTTGGGTTTTCCATGCGGACAACGTTCGGGATTTTGCTTTTGCTGCCTCGCGTAAATTCATTTGGGACGCTCAAGCGGTGAAGATCGGTGACAAGTCGCCATTGGTCATGTCATTCTACAGTAAAGAAGGAAATCCTCTTTGGGAGAAGGAATCAACCAAAGCAGTAAAATATACATTGGAGACATATTCGAAATATACCATAGACTACCCTTATCCGGTCGCCATAAGCGTACACGCTGCTTCAATAGGGATGGAATATCCGATGATCTGCTTCAACTTTGGACGGCCAAATCCGGATGGCACCTATTCGGACCGTACCAAATACGGTATGATCGGGGTAGTAATTCATGAAGTCGGACATAACTTCTTCCCCATGATCATAAATTCAGATGAACGACAGTGGACGTGGATGGATGAAGGATTGAATTCATTTGTTCAGTACCGCACGGAAGTCGAGAACTATGAGAATTTTCCTTCCCGTCGCGGACCAGCTCCGAATATTGTTAATTACATGAAAGGGGACAAACGGTTTATTCGTCCGATCATGACCAATTCGGAACAAATCCTTCAGTTTGGTAATAATGCCTATGGGAAACCTGCTACGGCACTCAGCATTTTGCGCGAGGTAGTTATGGGGCCTGAATTATTTGATGCAGCATTTAAGGAATACGCGCAGCGATGGGCATTTAAACATCCTAAACCAGCTGATTTCTTCCGAACTATGGAAGATGCATCGGCCTTTGATCTGGATTGGTATTGGAGAGGCTGGTTCTACACCACCGACCATGTTGATATCAACCTGGATGAGGTGAAATGGTTCCGCATGCGGAACGAATCAGGGGATGTGGAAAACAAGGGAGTGACCGTACAGGAAGGTGAGCTCACGGCCAAAGACGGCGAAGGGGAAGTCATGGATTTCTCTGATGGTCCGCAGCCATTCTCCATTATCGCTACGGACCCCCGTTATTACGGTGAATTCCAGAACCGCATTGATGACGGCGCCGTGATGGATAAGATGAAAGATAAAAATTACTATGAGCTGACGTTCACGAATGAAGGCGGTCTTGTAATGCCCATCCTTATCGAGTTTACATTTACCGATGGTACGAGTGAAATGGTGAAAGTACCGGCCGAAATCTGGCGATACAATGAAAATAAAGTATCTAAGGTTTTCTATTTTGATAAGCAAGTGGCCAATATTGTTATTGACCCGGATAAAGGAACCGCCGATACAAATATTGATAATAACGTATTCCCACGCGTGAAACAGGCAAGTCGCTTTGACGAATTTGCCGGTGAGAACGAGGGACGTTAATTATGTAAAAAAGTTTACATTTGCGGGAGCTTCTGTTGAGACAGAGGCTCCTTTTTTATTAGCTATAATTATGAAACCAACACGATTCTATCTAACAATTTTCTTCTGCGCTATCGCAGGATTTGTCCAGGCCCAGGAATGGGGTAAAAAGTTCGAACAACTCGGGCAAGAATTACCCACACCCAACAGCTATCGCAACGGGGCCGGGGCACCCGGAGTTAACTACTGGCAGCAACGAGCCGATTATAAAATCGATGTTACCATCAATGAGAAAACGCATGTGCTTACAGGAAAGGAAACCATCACCTATTACAATAATTCTCCGGACCCGTTGACTTATTTGTGGGTGCAACTGGACCAGAATGTAAGAGCAAAGGACAACCTGAATGATCAGACCTCCACAGGTGGAATTCGTGATTCGGTAGCTGCCAAGTTTTTTGAGAGCAGTATGGCGTCCTATGATTATGAAGGAGGGTATAAAATTGCAGCTGTAAAGGATGCATCTGGCAAGCCATTAAAGCACATGATCAATCGGACCATGATGCGCATCGATTTGCCGGCACCCCTGAAGAAAGGCGAGCAGTTTACCTTCGGGATCGACTGGTCATATAATATTTACGACCGAATGGTTATTGGCGGGCGGGGAGGCTACGAGTATTTTCCTTCGGATGATAATTATGCTTATACGTGTGCCCAATGGTATCCTCGAATGGCGGTTTACGATGATTACGAAGGATGGCAGAATAAGCAATTCATTGGAAGAGGTGAGTTTGCCTTGACTTTTGGCGATTTTGAGGTGAATATCACGGTACCTGAGGATCATATTGTAGCCGCAACGGGGGAACTTCAGAATCCAAAGGACGTATTAACCAAAGAACAAATAGCCCGTCTTGATAAAGCACGTAAATCCTACGATGAGCCTGTTTTCATCGTCACACAAAAGGAAGCGGAATCTAATGAAAAAGACAAGTCATCAAAAATGGCTACCTGGAACTTTAAGGCGAAGAATGTACGTGACTTCGCTTTTGCTTCGTCAAGAAAATATATCTGGGATGCCCAGGCGGTCAAATTGAACAACTCCTCGCCCCTTGCCATGTCTTTCTACCCTAAGGAAGGGAATCCATTGTGGGAGCGTGAATCCACTAAGGCTATAAAAAATACCCTGGAAGTGTACAGTGAACGTACCTTTGATTATCCGTACCCGGTGGCGATCTCTGTGAATGCCGCAAATCAGGGAATGGAATATCCGATGATATGTTTTAACTATGGCCGTCCTGATGCGGATGGAAACTATTCTGAACGGACCCGCGACGGGAATATCAGTGTCATAGTCCACGAGGTAGGACATAATTATTTCCCGATGATCGTGAATTCTGATGAACGCCAATGGACCTGGATGGATGAGGGGTTAAATACTTTCCTGGAAAAAGAGACAAAGCGCGAGCGGTATCCTGACCTGGATCTGGTTTGGGGTACGCCTAAATCGGTTATTCCCTATATGAAAGGGGACAAAGAAAACATTCGACCCATCATGACCAATTCGGAACAGGTAGTTCAGTTTGGCTATAATGGATACGGCAAGCCATCTGCAGCCCTTACTGCCCTTCGGGAAGTGGTTATGGGGCCAGAACTGTTTGACGCGGCATTCAAAGAATACGCAAATCGCTGGATGTTTAAGCATCCTAAGCCAGGAGATTTCTTCCGCACAATGGAAGATGCTTCAGCCGTTGACCTTGACTGGTTCTGGAGAGGCTGGTTTTATGGCGTGGATTACGTAGATGTTGCCGTTAAAGATGTGAAGTGGTATCGGATGAGGAATGAAGAGGCAGATGTTGAGAACAAGGGGAAATCGGTCCAGGCTGGAGAACTTTCTGCCAGTGAGGCCGGTGTAATGGACTTCTCAGAAGGTCCTCAGCCATTCTCGCTAATTGCCACCGACCCGCGCTATTATGGCGAATTCCAGAACCGCATTGACGATGAGGCAGTCATGCAAAAAATGGCGGATAAGAATTATTATGAAATTACCTTCACAAACAATGGAGGATTAGTGACGCCGCTCCTGGTTGAATTTACGTTTACAGACGGATCGAAGACCATGGAGAAAATTCCTGCAGAAATCTGGAGATACAATGAGAAAGAGGTTACAAAAGTCTTTTATTTCGACAAGGAGGTAGCCTCAATAAATCTGGACCCTGAAGAACTGACAGGCGATGCGGAAGTTAATGACAATACCTTCCCACGAGTGGATAAGGCGAGCAAATTTGATGCTTTTAAGCGTAAGGCGGATGCCAATGCGTCAGCTGTCATCGATGGAGGCTGGAATTTTGAGGCAGATACACCGGATGGTCAATCTACCGGTAAAATTAACGTGACCAAATCATCGGACGGATACACAGGAACGATTCGGCTGGATATGCTGGGGGAGACCTATCCGATGAAAAATATCGTTCTTTCCGGTAATATTCTATCCTTTGGATTTGATGTCAGTGTACAAGGAAACACATTTAACCTGACATCCGAAGTAGTTGTAGTAGAGGATGAATTTGTAGGAAGCATGACAATTCCCGGAATGGGCGAATTTGACATGACGGGTCAGCGCGAATAGCGTACGTATATATCAAGTGAGAAAGCTCATGGCCCGCTGGGGTCATGGGCTTTTTTATTTTAGGAGGTATGTCAAATGAATGCCTATATTCATGCTATGAAATCATTAATGGTATCTGTTCTCTTACTCACAATGATGATCGCCTGCAATAAGGAGCAGGAGGATCGTCTTCAGCCATTGTCAAAAGGCATGGCGGGGATTGAGGAAATAAATGGGAAAGCAGAATACCTGTCTTCACCCTATGTGACTGCAGGCGACCGCCTGTACATGGTTGGGCATCAGGATGGCTCATTTCCAGACCTTGGATGGCATGTGAAAGGTGAAATGGGAGGTATTTGGGCCCATCCAATCAAGTTGATGGATGGATTTCAAGCAGGGTTACAACTAGGTGATTCTACCTTTTGTCTCCCACCTGCCACCGAATTCACCAATTATCCCATGGCCAACCTTCTTCGGTATCCCACGGTGGAAGGAATAGAAATCCAACGATTTCATTTTGTCCCGGACGGACAGAAGGGAATGGTGGTTGAATATGCTCTGACAAACCCTACCGATGAGGAGATTTCGATCACATTTACATTTTCCGGTCGTTCGGATTTACGCCCGGTCTGGCTTGGAGAGCGTACTGGCTTGAGTGATGCCAATGACTCAATCTGGCATGAGATTCCGATGCAGGCCATTGTGGCCAGAGACCTCAAAAATTCGTGGTTTACGTATTTTGGTTCCTCAATAGCTCCGAGTGATTACTGGATGTACGCCTTGTGCAGTCCTTCGAATTTAGGTAACGGGAAAGAAGCGACACTGCTTTTTGATTTGACCATACCTGCAGGTAAGACAGAATATATTCCCATTACCATTGCCGG
>CAYGOW010000270.1:0-5586 GCA_964351425.1 uncultured Roseivirgaceae bacterium | reverse complement strand
CCAATACCGGCGAACGGTCAGGCAAAGAAGTCGTTCAGCTTTATGTATCGAAACCGAATTCATCCATCGACCGACCCGAACAGGAGTTGAAGTCTTTTGCCAAAACAGGGATGCTTGCACCGGACGATCAGGAAGTACTAACCATGCGCGTACCTGTTTCCTCATTGCGGTATTGGGACGAAAATTCGGACAGGTGGCAACTGGAATCCGGGAATTATCTCCTGAAAGCCGGAGCCTCCTCAAGAGATATCCGACAGACCGGTGAGATCCAACTGTAAACCATGGTTTTGTTCAATCATGTTTTGCATCATTGATCTCAACCCAATACCCATCGGGATCTTGAAGGTAAATTTGTCTGACGCCGTCCGGTCTCACCTGGATTTTTTTACTTTCTCCGTCAAAGTTGGTGTAGACAACCTCATTCTCATCCAAGTACCCTAAATACTGGTCAAAGTTGTTGGTTGCAAAAGCCAGGTGGAGGACCTTATTTATCTGGATTTCACCATAGCCATCCACCTGGGCAATATGAAGTTCCTGGTTATTGCCGGTTGCAAAGAATCGGATCATATTATTTTCAGGCCAGGGTGTTTCCAGTTCCTTTAATTTTAGTACCCCTTTATAAAACGCAACGCTCCTATCGATGTCTCTAACCTGAATGGTTGAATGATCATGCTCCAGCTGTAGAGATTGTGCGTCTGCATTGAATGAAACCAGAACTATTGATAGCATTAGGAGGAAGCTTTTCATAATGGTTGATTTTAGTTTGATCAGGTTATTATTTGTGGCTCTTCTCTTCATGACCACTCGCTTAAAATAAGGTCAGAGGTTTGATTTGTGCTGTCCACCGTCTACCGACAGACATGTACCCGTCACCCAACTGGCGCGGGGAGAGACCAGGAAGGCCGCCACATTTCCAATTTCGTCCGGTGTTCCCATTCTCCCGGAAGGGATTGTACCGAGCATCATATCATAAAACGACCGGTTATGTTCCTTGGTTTGTTCCCAAAGACCACCGCTGAATTCTACCGAACCCGGTGCAATCGTATTGACCCGTATATGTTTCGGTGCAAG
The DNA here is from genome assembly GCA_964351425.1 of uncultured Roseivirgaceae bacterium. Classification (GTDB taxonomy): domain Bacteria; phylum Bacteroidota; class Bacteroidia; order Cytophagales; family Cyclobacteriaceae; genus JAUILA01. Next base: position 4,515 of record CAYGOW010000270.1, on the reverse strand, counting down.
TTGAACAGCCAATGTTTTTGAATAACTAATAAGAGCTGCCTTGGCAGCGGCGTAGGACGAAGGCGATCCGGATTCAAGTCCGGATACCGATGAAATAAACAGAATATTTCCGCTACCGGCTTCAGTCATCCAGGGAATTACCTTTTGAGTGGCCCTGACACTCCCCAGAATATCAATGTTGACCGAGGTTTCCCAATCACTATATTCTTCTCCGAGACTTAGTGCCGATACGTTATTGACTAAAATATCGACCGAGCCAAGGTTTTTCCTGACATCCTCCAGAAACGCATCCAGTTTTTCGGCATCGCCGATGTCAACCGGTGCGGCATATACCTTAACACCTTTTTCACCCAGTTCCTTTTCAGTAGCCCGGAGCGCTTCCTCCCCGCGTGCACAGATGGCCACATTCACCCCCTCATCGGCGAGTATGGAGGCAATACTTTTGCCAATTCCCCGGCTTCCACCGGTAACAACGGCATTTTTTCCTTTGAGTCCTAAATCCATGTATATCTCTAAATTAAAGTGTAAATAATCTACTAGTCAGATTGTTGTGTCAGGCTCTACAATGTACAAATAACAATTGATTTATTCAGATTCAGCTTAGTCACAGGAGTAATGACTGATGTCTTTTATCCTTATTGGTTACACAAGCTGCCCTATGCCCGACGAAAGCATCAACGCCAGAATCAATTAGAAACACATTATTGGCATTATTCTCTGAGGACTTCAATCTGCTGTCGGAAATAAACCAGTGAAGTAAATTCGAACGACCAGAAACAGTCATTTTGGAATGGCTGCTGGCTGGTGCCCTATCACATAATTTTGACAATTCTTCAGGAACTATAATTTGCAAAGGCGTCCATAACGGACTTCCACCAGCCCCAATTGCCTGCAAAATACATCACTACATGCTGTATGACGATGAAGAGAAAAAAAGGAACGTAAGTCAGATAAATTTCTTTTTCGTTTCTCTCCTTCCATATGATTATAAGCAACACAAGCTCTATCAGTAAATAGGAATAGGTCAACCCATCATTAAACCCTGAGGCCAGACCTAAATTAAATATAAACATTCTGGTGAGTGCAGGTACAAGGGGTCCGAATATGGTGGCTACCATAAAGCGCGCATGAAGCTTTAGATTCTTCCGAAAATACAATGCCATCAGGTAAAGCACTGTAAAACCAAATAGCGTCACCGTGTCAATAAATGCCAGCTGATAAACAGCATTGGGAGGATAACTAGCCTGACGCTGAATCATGAATCTCATCATGATAATACCAGCGATGACAATAGTGGGTACCAGTAGTAAGGAGGTCCAGCCCAACATTCGGTGTGCTTTTAATCGTCCTTTTTGAAACAGGTACGGTTGGATAATGAGTAAAATCATCCATAGTGATGCACTTATGCCATGCAGGTGATAAGGGAAGGAGAATTCCCCCAATTGACTGAAGTATGTTTTACTAAATCCGAAAACCACCACCAACAGTCCTAAGGCTAAATAGATATGCGCGTACTTGTAGAATTTTGATTTGTTCATGGAGCTGATATATAATGACAGTCAAAAGGGAATATCCGCACGAGGATTTACCAAACGATAAAATTCAAATCAGGCACCTGATCTACTGGAAAGACTTCCTCCATTTCCGGAACTTTGCAAGTTTCCAGCGGTTATGCCAAGCCGATGAATATCTCCTGATCGGGCACCAGTGTAATTTATTGGAAAATAGTAATTTGCCGCAATCATCGCAAGCAAAGACTATCCGTCTGTCGCCTCATTCTTTCTTTTCTTCACTTGCAATATTTATTCCTGGTCCCTGATCACAAAGTCCCTGGTTATTCCCTGGATCGATGTGGTGCCGGCAATTTGCATGTCCCGGATCAGTTCGGCTTTTAATATATCCAATGCCATTTCAACCCCTTGCCTCCCCATGGCACCCAGTCCCCAGCAGAATGGCCGGCCGATACATATGGCCGTGGCTCCCAGGGCAAGGGCCTTGAATATATCCGTACCGCGTCGTATTCCCCCGTCAATCAGCACCGGCATAGCTCCCTGTATTTCATTCACTATTTCAGGAAGGCAATCGATGGTAGCCCGGTAGCTCTCGAGTTGCCTGCCGCCATGATTGGACACAATGATCCCGTCCACCCCATACTCCTTTGCCTTTCGGGCATCTTCATGCGTCACAATTCCTTTCAGGATAATCTTCATCTCACTGTTGGCCCGAAGCCAGTCAATCATTTCCCATGTCATTCCCGGATCTGTAAAGGACATACCATCAGGCAAAATGCCTCTGAAATTACCCATTTCAAGTTCACCGGACTCAATCATCTTCAACAGGGACGTACCATGATTCTCACGATTCCCCAGCACCGGTGTATCTACCGTCAGCACACATACCTTGCACCCTGCATCTGCTGCCTGGTCAAGTAGTTTTTTGGTAATACTCCGGTCAGGCGTCGGATAAAGCTGGAACCACAAATCAGCTTTGGATTCCCGCGCGATTTCGCCAACAGAGAAATTGGAAACGGATGAAACGATCATCTGATGCTTGCGGCTGACCGAAGCCTGGGCGGATCCGATTTCTCCATCGGGATGGAAGAAACGCTGGAATCCGACCGGACTCAGCAGTATCGGATTATCCAGCACCTTACCGAAAATCTCCACCGAGGTGGATACCTCCCTGACATCAATGAGCCGCCTGGCCCGAATTTGAATCTTACTGAAGGCTTCATGATTGACATGTACTGTCTTCAGATCGTCTGCTCCGCCGTTCAGATACTGTATCGCATCCTGGCCCATGACCTCAGCTGACAGCTTCTCCAAATCAAATATATTCTTGATGTCGGGCAGGTCTCCCGTGCTGCTTTCCCTGACTGAATCGGCCACTTCTGAAAAATCACATCCACCAAATGGCAGCGTCAGGGCAAGAGAAGACATACCCACCCATTTCAGGAATTGCCTGCGTTGAGCTTCCGCCCGTAATTCATGTGATCGCACGTATTATTCTGATTTGTGAACTTCCAATTCAATTTCAATCATAAATTCGGGCAATGCCAATTCTTTCACGCCGAGCCAGGAGCCGGTTGGGAAATGATTTGTATAAATCTCATTTCGATATGCCGCATTTTCGAGAAATTCAGCCATGTTGGTCGTGAATACATTCTCTACCACGACGTCATCAAAAGTGCAATCATAGTGTTTCAACACCTTCGCTAAATCCGCGTAACAGTTTTTCATCTGTTGGGCCAAATCACCTATGGCTGTAGGGTTTCCTTCATCGTCCATACTAACCGCTCCGGAAACCTTAATTGAATTACCAATTTTCACCGCGTGTGCATATCCGTAGGCTTTTTCTACTTCCGGTCGAAGCATAAAGTATTCAGGCTTTTCCGGTTCAATGCGTACTTCCTCCTTAATTTCTACCTGTTTTTCTTTTTGTTCACAACTCAGAGTGGTCACGCTCAATGTGATGCACAAGGCAATGAAGGTCAGTTGATGGATGGTTTTGTTCATGTTGATATAAGTTTGGTGCCTACATTGTTCGGTTTTCGGCTTTCCCGTCTTTCTTTTCTTTGTGCGGTTTGAGTATAAAGGTCTACTCGACTGAATGGTGTATTCAAGGGAAATATAGTTGAAAAGAAAATAGAATCCTTGCCTCGATCTATTTTAACATCCTCTGGAATAACCACTTGTCAACATCTTGTCTGTTTTACTGGTTCTGAGGATTATTTTAATTCACCCTGGTGGGTTAAGATGCAGATTCAGGACGACCAACGAATTCTCCGATAGGCCGAGTTTCATCAGTTTGCTGAATTCAACCCATTTAAATAGTTGTTCAAAATGAAGACCACAATTGAGTAATGGTAGCCTTGCGCGCAATACGGGCATTTACTGTGTCACTTCCATTCTATTTTCTTAACGCTTTCTTTCTACCGATAAACTGCACCCATTGTATAAAATTAAACTCGATATGATCGAACATCATTTTTTCACCTTCAACCTCCATATGTAAATTAGGATAATAGCGCAGGTTTGTTCGTAAAAGGCTTGTCCCGGTTTTAGTCACCCGGATGTCCCAACCAAAGGTGATACCCAGTGCCAATTTATTCTCCGTATAATCGATTCCGTTCACTGAAGTGCGCAGGCTTTCATAGGAAAGTATCGGACCTGCAAAGGGTACAAACCCAAGATAGTTAAAAAGAAATTTAACTGACTCGATTCCAATTGAATGTCTGCGAGTCTTTATTTCTGAATCAAAGCCTTTATACTTATCGCCATAGGTGCGATAAGAGAGATTTATGTTTGCATCAGCTTTGTGAAAGTATCGGCCAAATGACAAGTCCGGTAAAATGGAGGCTGAATAGTCATCATAAAAAAAGGGGTAATTCTCTTTTAAATAAGGTGATTTAGACGTTTGCAGGGCTGATGAGGGTCCAATCCCAAAAAACCACGTGCTCAATAAGTTGTCATTTTTAAGCGCCTCGTAATCTTTATTGATTTGATGAACCGCCCC
>CAYGOW010000269.1:0-5618 GCA_964351425.1 uncultured Roseivirgaceae bacterium | reverse complement strand
ATCATCAATCTCGTGCGATCCAAATTTTCAAGGAGAGATTAGGCATTATTGGTAAGCGAATGAAAATGAGTTTTTCATTTAATATTTCGGATATTGGAAATGAGGCCGGGGCACACGGAACTTTGGTCACCTATGAACTACCCATTTTAAAAGCCTAAAATGTATTCAGCCATTATCGTTGACGATGAATATCCCGCCCGGGTATTGTTAAATGACTATCTGAGTAAGATTCCGTCTATCCATGTAGCGGGTATTTTTAAAAATGCTCTGGAGGCATCCTCTTTTCTTCAGGATAATAAGGTGGATATGCTATTTCTCGATATTCAGATGCCCGGACTGTCAGGAATTGAGCTCATTCGGTCCTTACCCGTACCGACGCGGATCATTCTCACTACCGCGTACCCGGATTATGCTCTGGAAGGATTTGAACTTTCGGTTACTGATTACCTGTTGAAGCCAATTCGCTTCGAACGATTCCTAACCGCTGTGAATAAGGCAATTCATTCGCTTCGTACGGAGAATGCATCCTCTGAAAACAGAACAATTATTAAAATCAAGGCGGATCAAAAAGTCCATTTGGTTAACCCTGACGACATCCTGTACATTGAAGGGTTGAAGGAATACGTACGGATTCACTTCCTGACGGAAAAACTCGTTACGCTGGAATCTTTAAAGAATCTGGAAAGCGAACTACCGTCCCAATTCATGAGAATTCATAAATCATACATTATCAATACCCACAAGATCAAATCCGTCACTGGCAACCAGGTAGAAATTGGAGATATATATATCCCAATTGGCAAGACATACAGGGAAATTACCTTAAATGAGTTGCTTGGCAAATAGTTAGCTCAATGGTGTAGGCACGATGAAGGTGGCGAGTAATTCAGCGACTTTATCAGCTTCTTCTGAACGGCCTAACATTCGCAGGGCCTTTTCCTTACCCATTAGTGACATTCTCCTGTTCGGCGCCTTGGCAAGTCCCTGATCAAATTTCACAAGTGCTTCTTCCGGCCGACCTTCGTCAAGCAACCAATTGCCTAACATATCATAAGAAGGATAGGTGATATCCGGGGGACCAACGGGTGCTCCCAGTGATTCTTCAAGTTCAACCGCAGCCAACAGATGGTCTTCAATCAGTGCCTTGTCGCCATTGACCATGGCAATCATTGCTTTCATTTCTTCAACCATGACCCGTGCCCGTGTAATGGAGTTTTTATTTGGCGCATACCGGGTTGGACCAGCACTGCACAATGAAACGCCGTCGTCGGTTACGATTAACTCTGCGGCTTCAATATGAATTTCCAGGGTATCAATTTCCTGATCAATCCGGGTAACATCCCCCATATCTCTCGCGAGCATCGCGTTCAAAAAATGATGTGTCGCCTTGGATTCCAATCCCAGGTCATACGTTTGTACTGGGTCTGGCAGGTTACGATCAGGCAAGGAACCTGTCTCTACAAGTTGAAAGCTCTGCATCATAAGGAGGTAAGTCCGGGCACTTGTTGTACTGGCCCGGGGCTCATAGACATACATATCTTTCAATAATTGTTTGGCCTCATCAAACCGCCCCTGCTGTAAATAGCCATAGTGAAGCCACGCATAGCTGTGATATCCACGGGCACCGTCATCCAGCCCCTTACTTTCCATACGCTTCACAGAGGCCGCATAGGATGTTTCATTCGAGGCAACAACTTCATTCCACATGCCCATGGCCAGGTATATGTGGGACGGCATGTGTAAGGCGTGTGTAGCGTCGGGTGCTACCTTGGAATATTTATTGGCGGCGGATTGAGCAAGGTCGGCTGTTTTTGGGTCATCATATGCATGAATAACGTAATGCAATGCGCCGGGATGATTCGGATTCTCTTCCAATATCCCTTGTGCTATTTCCGCCGACTTTATCTGCAAACTATTGTCTCCGTCACTGCCGGACGACCACATCAGCCCGAGGGCGTAAAATGCCGCTACTTCCTGGTTTGTTTCATAATCAGCATACATCTGCGCCATATGTTCGGCATACGCAATGTTCCTTTCCTGTAATTCTCCTTCTCCATAAAGGATTTCAATTCCTTGCCAGAAACCACGTTCGAGGCCATCACCTGCCTTGGCAAGTCGCTCTTCGGGTGTTGCCCCCACTTCAGCAATGACCGCCCTTCCCGCTTCGACATCCTGTAACCCCCAGAGGGCCTTGTAGTGGGTCATTGCTTCACCCCAGTACACCATCAGCTCATCAGGAGAAGCCTTTTTTGCCTCTATAAATGCCTCCCTGGCATCATCATATTCAAAGCTATGCAACAGCAGCAACCCCCGGTCAAAGTCTGTGCGGGCGGGACCGTCAATAACAAATTCATGCTGGATATCCCCGAGGTGACTTGTAGAATCTGTCGAACCAGATTTTCCGGAATCACAGGATATAATGAACGGGCAAACCAATAATAATAGAACCAGAATCTTTTTCATGGGAGTTGGGGATTGACAATAAGTAACAAGATAGTAAAATCCGGTGAATGTCTGCAGGCATTCATCCACACAAAAAAAGCCACTGACATGATCAGTGGCTTCCGGTTGTTATTTTTTATCAGTTAAGCGACCCTGAAGAGCTTTGCCTCTCCCACAATAATATTTTTGTGGAGGGCGGGATTTCCATAATACGTAAGTGTTGGTTCGCCGAAGGCAGATACGTCAAGTTGATCGCTGGCATGCAGGACCAATTCGCTTTCGCCGTAAAGCTTGGCCTTGGAAAATTCACTGGACAGTTTGGATACATCCACATGACTGGTTCCATATAACGTGTATTTCTGATCATGCACCTTACCGTCGCGGATGATAATCTCATTCTCCCCGTAACTCACCACTTTGAGAACCTGGGCATCCATACTGGCGAGATCAATATAATTGTCTCCATATACCTTTAGCTTAAACATAACGGCATCAATCGGTGATTCACAAATTACTTCCTGGTCCCCGCGAATTTCCAGGCCTTCTAAATGGCGATAGGTAACATGGGCTGTAATCTGAGCATTGCCATACACTTCTGACCGATAATTATAGTCATCAGACTTTTCAGTTTTAGGAATTATCCGGGCATTATCCAGGTATAAATGGAGTGTTGATCCATTCACATCAATATTCATATGTGACGGATCTACGTTGGCATATTCGATAGTAACATTCTCCGAATCACCTGCAGTCAATACCAGATTGATATGCGGGGAAACAATGATTTTGTCAAACTTGGCTACCTCCTTGGAGAATTGCTCCTGGGCAAATAAAACGCCCGGAAGGAGAAATGTGACAAGAATTAAATTGAGTTTTTTACGCATGGTTATGGGTTGTTTATTAGAAAGACGTCAGGATATCCTCTGTGGTTGCATAACCTGTGTAAAAAAATGTCACAATGCTCCATCTCCTCCTTCAACCGTCGCATCGAAAGCCGTATTCAGCACTTTCCCGTTACGTTTCATCTGTATCCAGATACGATATTCTCCGGGCTCAGGAAATACATAAGGAAAAGTAACAACCGAATGTCCTTCATGTTCCGGATCTTCTTCATACGGATCGTGTCCCATCAGTTCCATAAGCATGTCGTTCCGTTCCTCTTCCGACATCGCTGCTATTCGGTTTACTTCAGCGTCAATACTATCCATAAACTGTACGGGAGAATATGACAATTGTGCCAATTCATCTTCTTCGATTCTGTTATAAAGAACTTCCTGACTGGCGGAAGAATAACTACCTACCGGGTGTAAATGAATATATACCGAGCCATCATGCTTCATGACCACCATATGCCCCATCATACCCATATAGGGCTCCAGCTCTGCGGGCTGTCCGTCAGGGTTGGTAATTTCAAAGGTCATCGGATAAAGCTGTCCGGCGATGAGTGGCTCGGATGAATCATACTGCCAGCTCGCTGTCGAACCATCAGGCAAAGGCGTACGTACCCCCGGCTTGCCACAGACAATCACGTCATTTGGCAATAACTCATTGGCGTCGGAGGAAACCGGATTGGTCAAAATATATGTATCGTCCGGGTCAAGGGGCTGCCACAACGAGTCCGGTACGGAATGTTCCACGACCAGCGTGTCGGCAATAGTTTCCTGAAAGCCATTCATTCGAACTACATCGGCAAATACAAAATATTTTCCTTTAGGCAATGGCGGCCAATTCGTTTCAAAAGTCAGGCTATCCCGACGTTTGGGATGTAAATGTGCAAACCCGTCAAGTGACCCTTCCTTCATGACAAACATGTGCATGATTTTTCCATGGTCCGGAATTAAATAACTGACCGGTAGATAATTATCCCGGTATTCCTGATAGGCCGAATCTATCTTGAGTTGCATCACAGTGGTACTGTCTTTAAGCATCACCTCGCTATCCGCCTGGTAGGGTTTGTACATGAATTTACGGTAATTCTCCGCCCAGCTATCCCACCAGGTGGCCCCTCCATAGAGTATCAGGGCAATGAAGCCAAATGCCACGGTCATCCCCTTAAGTCTTTTCCTTTGAAGGCTTTTATCCGGATTGGCATCCGGTGAACGCAGCCCATCACTTACCGAGGCTCCAATAATTGTTGACAGGAGGATCACGAGTAGTAAGCCGAGGCCGGCAAGGATCCAGCCCAGACTGGGTTCCATCTCATTTTGCGCGGTCGAAACAGCCATAATCGGAATGAGGGCAGTCCCCTCTCCTTCCGGTCCGCTAACCGTAAGCTCAAGGCTGGCAGTGCCACTGGACATTAACCAGATAATACCTTCCCATTGACCGGGTACTCCCTCGACCTCGAAGGCCGGATCCGGCGCAGGCGACCCTTCATCCCCGGCATACCAGTAGATCGGGCGGATCACAATGGCATCCGGTCGACCATTCTCGACAAATATCTGCACTTGCGCCGTGCCTGGAATCACCTCCGGTGGATTTACATTCACCAAAAGATTATACGGGCCGGCTTTCCCTTCATATACGACACCCGGGCTTCCAACATGTCCTTCCGAAAAATTGAACGGGACGAAGCACCCGAGCAGGACAAATAAACCAATCAGTAGACTTCTTTTTTTCATCGCTTTACCTTTTTCATCCAATTACCCCAATAAAAACCCAACTTGGACGTCAGGAAGCAGAGTGCAATTGCCAGACTAATTCCTTTGACCATTTCCCATAGTGGCGGCTCCAGCCAGGGCGGAAAAGCATAGCGCCATTTATAGTCAGGATCCTGCGCAAAATACCATGACTCCTGACCGAACACCCAGTTTCGGGCATATTCGGTCATAAGGAAATCTCCGACATGCCATTGAATAAGGAGGTGTATAAGAATGAAGAGCGGGGCAATCATCAATGCCTTTATCCAGTCGTTTTTACCTTTGTTATGATTGATGTAATCAATGATCATGGCCGGTATAAACAACAATAATGGAAACTCCCAGGCCTGAAAAGAATCAATCGGGTTTAAAAATGGGACCCAGTTTTGGCTCAGCCGGAAACAGCGGCAGGATCCAGTTCATCAACAACTGGAAAACAAAATAAACCAGTGCCGCCTGTGTGGCGCCCCATTGGCTTCTTGAAGATCTTGAAAATGCGGACAATAGCAATGGATAGAGCAAGGCAGAAACCACGTA
>CAYGOW010000268.1:2832-5639 GCA_964351425.1 uncultured Roseivirgaceae bacterium | reverse complement strand
GATCCATATGACTTCCCTGGATTCGATTAAGCCGCTTACATCGATAAATGAAACGCCCTGTAGTTGTTTTATCCGCGGCAAAATTAAATCCCTTGTGATACCTGAAACACTTTTGAAAGCGAAGTCTCCGAAGATCATTACCTTAAACATATAGCCTCCTTTCCTATTTTTTTCCATGATGACCGGAGACCCGAAGGTATGGTAAAGTGCTTCGTTCATACCGTCAATCCTTGCCCTCATTTCCGGGATTAACTGCGTATGATCCTGAAAACCTTCAAATGTCAGGGAAATGATCATCCGTTGAGAGGTAATTTCATACTCCTGATCGACCAGATTCTTTAAGCCACGTAGACGCTGAATAACGGATCGGGCATCGCCTTCCAATTTCTCGGAATCTCGTTCATCGTGACTAAAAACCAGCACCAATTCACGAGACGGAATCTCCGGCAGGTAGGTAACAGGCAATTGAAAAAAGGCATATAACCCAAAACAGGCCATAAGAACAGAAGCCCATAAAATGGATCTTGAATTTCCAATAAGCCACTCCCAAAGAATCATACTTTTTTTGGCGACTCACTGAATACAATTGCACTTAGAATTAAGATCATCACCAGGATGTTCAATACGAGATGAAAAGGGGCTGGTATTTCATCAATGAATCCACCGCACGCACAGGGAGAATTCGGATTTGATCTCCATAGAATAAGCAAGTGCCAGGTGAATACACTCATTAGACCCAGGCCAATCGCCAAACCGATTCTTACTGAGCGATTGAAAAAAAGAAGCAGTACTACCAGACACTCAAGAAAGGGAACCAACCAGATGAGCCATGGCAATACTTCTATGTCCAGGTATCGTGCTTTGAGTAAGTCATTTGCAAATAAACCGGGAGAGAGAATTTTATCCGTTGCGGTATAAACAAATAGAAATAGGAGCAGATACCTGACCCATGCAAGTGAATTATGCCTAAGCGGATACCAGGTCATATCGAATAATTTGATTGCCTTCATACAGGATAAAAAAATCAGTTCCCACACGCAAGATCTCTATGGGCAGGTCATCATCGGCATTGGGAACCGACATACTGAAGGCATAGCTTCCATCCGTCAGGTGGTAGGCATCAATGGATAAGGTTGATGTTTTCGTCCATGAAATGAGTGAAAGAACATACATAAATTCATCGTCCATCGTCCCTGAATAATTAATATTCACGTCCGGCTCCCGAACATAATAAGTGATGTTGCCAGACTTGCGTGCGTGGACATCGGGTGGTGGCGTATCGTCCAAGGTCGATGCGGTATATTGAAATTCCCCATCCCGGTTAAAAATCATGAATTTACCGGTGCGACTGCATAGATAACCAACCATGGAATCACTTCTCAATACCTGTCCTTCGTATACAATATTCAGGTAATCACTATCGGAGACTTCTGACAGCATGGAGGTCAGTGACTGTCGTTGTCCAGAAATACCTGTTCGTGCGTCCACTGTATAAAAACCAGGGTCTGAGGGCTCATCGTCCAGGATAAAAAATCTGTTGCTTCCTAAATATACCCCATCCCAAAAAGCATTCTCCAGTTTCCCGTAAAAGAGAAGTTCGTCGGCATGGGAATACTTCTTAATCACCATATGTGCATTGTCAATACTAGCGTAGCCTTCCTCGTCAACCCAGAGATGTTGGGTTTGACGATTCTCCCAGGGTGCTTCTCCTGGTTTTCCAAGTTTCCTTCCCGGAACACCCTTAAAATCATACACTGTAATCTCTTCGGTTGCCCCGTCAAGAATAAACAGTTCGTCCTTAAAGGCTTGCCATTCCTTTACCGTCGCACCGGAATATAGAAACCGGCTTTTCTCAGCCAAACGAAAAAGATAGTGACGTTCTTTCTTCGCTGGTGGATTGTGTGAAAAGGTCGATTTATCCTCACTTGTCCTGCTATCAGGGCCTGTCCAGTAGAGAATAATGATGATTAATCCGGACATGAGTAGTGGTATACCGATCCAGTAAATTGTTCGCATGGTATGATGGGTTATGCCGGAGAGTATTTCTCCGGCGTTGGTTATGATTCTTCTTCGATAATGATGATTCCGGGACCACCCTTCTCTTTCATTTTCCAGTACTTAATAAATAGGAATTTCACTTGCGCACACCGTTCTCCGGAACCCGGGCAGATAATTTCTTCGGCCCGTGCAGGTGTTACTGCCAGTATCACCCCGGCGAGCAAACACGCGGTAAGCCATTTCATGGGAGTTCTCATAATTTCTGGACCTTTTTTTCTTCTTCCACAATGACTGCGCCCGGCTGATTTTTACCTTTGACAAACTTGGCTTTGATTCCGCCGTAATCCACATCCATGCAGTGATAGCCCGATCCACGACATATCTCTGTACGATCCTGTGCAAAGCCCAGGAATCCGCCGGCGCATAAAATGGCAATGAGCATAGTGGTTTTAATGAAATTTTTCATAACGTTGATTTTAGTAGTGAAACATAATTGTGTTGCAGTGTTAACTCAAAATACGGGTTCACGGCGGACACAATTTTTCCGGGAAAGGATTATTAAAAAGAACTGAACAAAAGCACGGGTAATCCATTATCACTGGAAAGCACGTAGTGAAATTTTATGAATTTTAGCCCCTTCAAGCCTCCTCCATCTATCGCCGGATATGTCAATAAATTTGTGATGGTTCGTTCCAGTCCGGATTTCAAAGAGCCTTTTCACAGTGACGTTGTCCCAACGGGTTATAATTACTTCAATTTCGCCGAGCTCAAGGAAGCGTATTACCATCATCCTGACAAGAGTGTCCGGA
>CAYGOW010000268.1:0-2822 GCA_964351425.1 uncultured Roseivirgaceae bacterium | reverse complement strand
CAGGTTAAAATGGAAATCACTCCGCCGTTTACGCTCATGAATTGCGAAATGCATCCGACGGGTTTGTATTACCTTTTTGATCAACCGGCTTACGAATTCACGGATCGCTATATTCCGCTGAGCAAAGTCATTCTTCCGAAAGAAGCCGACAGGGTTACCGGAGACTGGCTGGACGCCAAGTCAAACGAAGATAAAATTGCCGTCGTATCTGATTTCATCGAACAAAGAACCAGGGGTAAATCTCCGGATCACTACGTCGATCGTTGTGTCTCCCATATCCAAAAAGTACATGGACGCGCTACGGTAGACGAACTTACAGGAATGGCCGGAGTCGGACGACGCCAGCTGGAGAAAAAATTCCGGGAAATGGTGGGCGTTTCTCCCGGGTATTATTCAAGCATGATCCAATTCATCGAAACCCTGAAAATACTCGATGCCGAGCCAAAAATTGCTCTGCAAGACCTGGCATATCGGTCAGGCTATTACGACCTGCCTCATCTCCTGAATACCTTTAAAAAATTCTCAGGAAACTGGCCCTCGGCATTTAATATGTTGCAGGATAGGTATATAAGGGAGATCATAAAATAGCGGTTTGGAAGCCACGTACTCCTTCCTAATGAGCAAAACTTACCTCCACCGGCATGCCATGTCCTAATTCCGCCAGTCGATTGGTAATTACCGTGTCTCCAGGCTCCAGTCCGTCCAATACCTCCAGCGACGCATCCGTTTGCATGCCCCCTTGAATATACTGCCAGCTTGCTTTGCCTCCCACAATTGTATATACCATTAGTTTATCCGATCGCGCCATAACCGCCTCAACGGGAACTGTAAGCGCTTCATGCATGCGGTGATAAAGTGTCACCGTGACATGGCTCCCCGGAGGCGCCACCGGGGTTTCCGGTGCAATCCAAACCCGGAAAAATCCGTCAGGATCTACCCACCCGTCTTTACGAATGACTGCCCCGAAATATTTATTCCCAGCCATGTCCATGATCATTGCCCGCATACCGGGTGTAACCCTCCGGGCATGTAATTCCAATACATACGCCTCCACCACGAGTTTATCCGGAGAATAAAGCATACCAAACGTCTCCCCCGCTTCCACCTTTTCTCCTTTCCACTTCTTAAGCCCCGCAAGGTAGCCGGATTGACGGGCAAGTAATATGTGACGTTGCTTTACCTGTATCGCCGTCGCATACTCCGTTTCCGCCATGGCCAATCCGCTCGTATGCCAGAGGCTCTTCCTTACGGTATCTGTTAAGTCATTTGTCTGCAGGAAGCTGAGTTTGGCGCTTTCAAAGGCGTATTGGGCTTGTTCAAGTTGACGCTCCGCCCGAAGAAGATCCATCCCTGACGTATTCTCAAGAATCGCCAGGGTATCTCCGGCAATTACCTTCGTATTGGTAGTTGTTCGAATATATTTAAGTCGTCCGGACTGCTGAAAATACATCTCCTGTTTTTCAGAGGCCAGCAGGATCCCGTCAGCTAATATTTCAAAGCCCACAGGTTTGGGAATGACCGTGACAGCTTCCACCTTCATAACCTGCGGGGATGGAAATTCAACTGAAGCTGTTTCTTCATATTCGGAACATGCAAATAATAGTATGAGGCCCCATGAAAAAATGATTAATGATTTCATAGTTCAATAATGCACGCCCGACGGACGTTCACAATCAAGTTAAAATTATTTTTTGGTTGGTTTCTGGTAGCCATCTCCCTGTTTGGCTATTGGCAATTTCCCAATATCCCTTTTCTGCTATCTGAGGAATATAAGGACGAAGCTCTTCGAATAATCACCCAAGGTAGTTTTAGTTCTCCCATCGAAATGGCCAAAAAAGTTACTATACCACTTGAAAATGCCTTGGGCAGACTTCCGGTCAAAGGTAGAATCACATCTGTAACTACTGCCACAGAGTCCTCTATCGCCATCAGCCTGGATAGTCCGCCCGGGCGGGTTATTTTCGAACATCTCACACAGCTAATCAGGGAGACAGCTAAACAATTACCATCAGCCAGTGGATTCCCTCGCCTGGAACGTGATCTGACCAGCACAAATGGCTTGCAAATACTTATATGGCTGGGTAAACGCAATGATACCGTGCATTCGTACCTTCCCGGCCTTCTTGATTCCCTCCAACGTATCCATGGCACGAAAAGGCTGGAGGTAATTCTTCCCGAATACAATGAACACTCCACCTTTTCGAGGCTTCAGGGTGATTCAAGAATGGACTATATGTTGCGCGAGTCCGAACGGAATTCTGACCCTTCGCATCAAAGCTTCTTTTTTCGTAACCATGTGGTTTCAAAAGGAAATCTTTCAACAACTAAATTTTCTTCGCAGGTCCCTGAAAAGCCGTTAACAATCAACGGGTTCGAAGGAGTCCAGTTAGATATTGTGCCGGAGCCGGGAATCAATACGTTATGGTGGAGATTGAAAATCCTTCGGAAGCTTTATCAACTAAAGGAATTACCCTCTTTTCATTTTTTTATCAAATACGATCCGTATGACGAGCTAATTTCTGGTCAAACCACACAATTCATCCTGATCGGCTTCTTGTTGATTTTAGCTTGCCTTATCAGAGCACGTAGGTCACTGGCCAGGTTAAAGCCCATACTGTATCCGGGGATTTGTTTTTTCTTCCTTTGGCTTGCCGGTATACCACTCACACCCGCAGATTTCGACATGATCAGATCGCTATGGGTTATGGTTATAATCATTTTCTTCATACCCAAAATCATGGTCGGAATCCAAACGATATTCTACCTCCTGGGTGCCGCATTATTGGCTGCTTTCCTGGACCATCACGCTATATTACCCGTTA
>CAYGOW010000267.1:0-5640 GCA_964351425.1 uncultured Roseivirgaceae bacterium | reverse complement strand
ATCGAGAATCATCGCGTGGCGGTCGTATTGCTCCTTGAGCTTGTTGTGGCCATCCCAATTCAACTCACCGCCGCTGGCGTAAGCCCCGTTAAACAGCTGCACAAATCGGACGCCGCTTTCAATCAGTCGTCGCGCCAGTAAGCAGTTCCGAGCGAACTGGGCCTTGATCGGAAGGCTTTTAATCGCAAAAGTTCCATCCCCGTTATTGATCATTATGGCGGAAGACGTAAAATTCAGCTCTAATCGCAAGGCTTCTTCCAGCTGTGTCTAAGTGAAAATATCTGTGATGGATTCAGCGTTGTAATTTTCGTATTTCAGGTACTTCTTTTTCAAGGACGGTATCTGCATGACCAAATCATGCTTGAGGGTATACGGGTAATCGCTTCCATCCGCTGTCCGCTTGGTAAGGACATGTTCGATCGCACCATTCCCGTCAAAGTCATTGACATAAAGGATTACCGGCAATTCCGGTGAGGTCTTAAATCGAATATTATTTCCCTGATTCCCAAGGACAAAATCCAGATCGCCATCCTGGTCCAGGTCGGCCGCACTGATGTGATGATACCAGCCTTTGTATTTTGACAGATCAGAGGATGCAGAACGAATAAATTTGCCTTCCCTGTTTTCCAGTATAACCGGCTCCATCCATTCACCAACGACAATTATGTCTTCGTCCCCGTCATTGTCATAGTCGGCTTTTATAGCACTGGTAATCAACCCTAGTTGGGTCATGTCGGGCGCAATGGTTTCGGTAACTTCGGTGAACTGTAAATTCCCGTCATTACGCAATACATGTCCACTAGCCGGCAAACCAAAATTGAATGGGATAAGTCGCTCGAAAGTAATGATGTCCTGATCACCGTCGCCATCGTAGTCCGTGGCAAGTACGGTTGCTGTCGGAGACATGATACTCTTAAGAACAGGAACGGATGCTTTGGTAAATTCCCCGTTCTCATTGACATAGAGCCGGTCTCTTAGTGACAAGTCACTGTAACCAAACTCATTCCCGCCACTTGCCACATACAAATCCAAATCATTGTCTGAGTCAGCATCAAAAAAGACTGCCGCCACATCTTCGCTACGACGGTCCTCCCCGAATAGGTCGGAAGCAATTGCTTCAAAAGTCCCGTCGGGCTTTTGCAGGAATAATGATCCGGGCTGATTCATCGCACCACCCAGGTATAAATCCAGCAGTCCGTCCCCGTTCACATCCCCCATTGCTACGGCAGGCCCTTCGTTTGACCGCATATGATAGATGAGCCGGTCGCGGTCAAAGTCCACAAAGTCATTCTCCTCATGTTGCCAATCCAGTTTACCAGGCACCTCAGTAAGTATTGGGGTGACGGCTGTTCGGGTTGGAGAATAAGTATCACCATCTTCCGGCCATTTTAATTCAATTAACTGGCCTGCCGGAACCTTTCTACGCTCCGTCACTTTTTGATCAGGCCATACCACCCGAATTGATTCCACCGTGTCATGTTGCCCAACACCCGCTGTGAGTATGGCTTCCATGGTAGATTCAAAACCCCGTACGGGCATTTGTTCAAGGTAAATCGTCTGATCCCCCAGTTCGACCCAAACCCTGGTGCCGATGGCATCAGAATTCATCCCTTTTCCGACTAATTTGAGTCGAATCGAATGATTCTCTGGAAACACCTTATCGCTCAGGTTCTCAAAAATATTGGAAACTGCATTCACATTGTTCACGACAAGATCCAGGTCTCCATCGTTGTCCAAATCACCATAGGCAGATCCATTACTGTGAACAGGTTTGCCCAGTCCCCAGTCGTCGGCCCGATTGGTGAAGGTCAAATCGCCGTTATTCTGAAAAGCATAATTTGCCACTGCGTTAATTGGCATCGGATCAATCAGACCCCGGTAATCAACACCTGTCGGGGTTATGATCTTTTTCTTGGTCTCATCATCCTGGATAAAATTCAGGTAATCCAGGTCGGTGAGATCCTGGTAAATACCATTTGCCACGAAAATATCCTTGAACCCATCGTTGTCCATATCGAAGAAAAGTGCCCCCCAACTCCAATCGGTTGCTTCAACCCCGGCAAGTCTGCCGATCTCACTAAAGCTGCCGTCCCTGTTGTTGAGGTGCAGCATGTTCCTGGTATACTGGAAATGGTAGGAGTTCCGGGCATTGTACGTATGCTTATCCCAGTTTTCGAATGTCGTTACCTGCTTCATGCGAGCCAGTGGTTCGGGTAACATGTCCGTTACAAAAATATCGAGGTAGCCGTCATTGTTAATATCAGCCATGTCCGCTCCCATGGATGCCGCACTAATAGAATTCATTTGTTCCTGCAACCGCTCGGTGAAGGTCCCGTCCCCATTATTGATGTAGAGGTAATCCCGTTCAAAAAAATCATTTGAAACAAATATATCCGGCCAGCCATCCTGGTTGACATCGCCGACGGATACACCCAGTCCAAAGCCAATAATACTTCCATAAATACCGGCTTCTTCGCTCACATCGATAAACGTACCGTTTTCATTCCGATAGAGTTTATCCCCGCCAACAGGGTCCCGAACGGGCCGGATGTCCTGCATCAGGTTGAAACTGCCAATCGCCTGGTAGGAATTGTTCAGCAGGTAAACATCCAGATCGCCATCCCCGTCATAATCAAAGAAAGCCGCATGGGTAGAATAGCCTTTATCCGCCAGACCATAGGCCTCCGCTTGTTCGGAGAATGTTCCGTCGCCATTATTAATAAATAATTCGTTTTGTTTATTGTCGCCTGCGACATCGCCGGAATTACAGACATAAATATCCAGCCAATTATCACCATTTATGTCTACCATACTGACACCTGTACTCCAGGCGCGCTGACCGGCCACACCCGCCCGTTCGGTCACATCTTCAAAATGCAAATCGCCTTTATTAAGATAAAGTCGGTTGGGCAGTTGGTTGCCGACAAAATATATATCCGTGAGCCCATCGTTATTCACATCGCCAAGTCCGACACCTCCGCCATTGTAAAAATTGCGGTAGGTGAAAATATTGAATGCGGAATCATACACAAGCGTGTTTGTAAAATCAACCCCACTCCTTTCCATCGCTACGGATTGAAACAATGGTTCATTTGACTCATTTTTTGTTCCCAGTTCGGATTCGCCGGACTGACAGCCAGAAAATATCACGGCCAATATGAGCAAGATACTATGAACGTTATTCCGCTTCATTCTGATCGTTTAATTCAAAATAAACAGGCATATCAGTAATGTCCATCGCTACGGTGGACAAATTCTTTTTAAATAGCCGGATCCGTCGGTTGCCATCAACTTTTACATACACCTTTCGACCTTCCTCATCTTCCAGGTAGATAAAATCATCACCATACCACGATTCCAGGAGCTGCTTGACGTCTGTCAGTAAGGAGTCCGATGAAAGTCTTGGGTCTGTGGGCATGAAAGCCTCATAACTGAATTCCACCGGCATGCTGTAAATCAGGTCATTATTGAACTGAGGGTAAAATCGCATCTGGGCAGGAAACTTCAATTCGCCATTCTCCAGGTCATATTCGGCCGACAGGTTACTTGGCCCCTGGGTTAGTTTTCCTTCTTTATTCAACTTCCAGCATACCGCATAAAAATCTTTTTTAGACATGCCGAGGTGCAGCTTCAGAAACAAGCTGTCATATCGGTCACCGCTGGCCATTTCTTCTTCGAGCCGATTTTGATATTCACGCTGCGCCGAATTACAGGCAACGAAAAAGATTAAGCATACGCCAATGATTACTAGTTGCTTCATGGTCTTATAAAAGTCAATACTTGTTCATTATTCCTTACTACGAGAAGATGTCCTTTCCCCTTAATTTGAATGGGCACCAGACTTCTTACTTCCCCTCTTATCCATAGCCCTGATCGGCTTTCGGGAATGTTCTCAAATCCTTTATTTCCGTCACCCGCCAGAACAGTCCCGAATGACGCATTATAAATGCCCAATTCAGGCCGGGCACGTCGCTGGTTGCCACCCAGAAGAATGTCCGGATAGCCATCCCCGTTCATGTCATCGCAATATATCGCAAACACAGGCGCTATCTGGGCAGATAAAGGCAACGGGTCCCAGGTGAAGGCATTGTCCTCTCCACCCCATAGAATACCCGATTTAAGTGACGTAACTTCGAGCCGAATCCCACGAAGCGTATCGCCCAGCACTTCACGGACATTCGCGTTTTTATAAGAATCAAATGTCTGATACGTCTTACGCACCCCCGGCATTTGCTTCGTCAGATCCTGCAGAAGGACAAGTGGAGTAAGCGATTCTCCTTCATAAACAGCAAGAATATGTTCGATAGATCCATTGTCATCATAATCTCCGACAAACATGGTCAAGGGTTTCTCGGGAGAAGGGTCAAACCGGGTGTTTTCCCCATAATTCCCCAGGACAATATCGGGAAACCCGTCCTGGTTTAAATCTGCGACCCCGGCCGACTTAAACAAACCTGCAGGTGCCTCAAGTGTGGTCCTTTGGTATTTACCATCATGCCAGGACAACAAGACAGGTTGCATCCATTCCCCAACCAGCACAATGGAAGGTGGCTGCCCGGAAGTATTGTTGAGCACAACCCCATCCGTAAGCATCCCAATCTCAATCAATCCGGGCGCCACGGCATCCGTAACGTCCGTAAACTGCCCCTTCCCGTCATTCCTCAAGAGCGCACTGCTCACGGGGCTTCCATAATTGAATGGCTCGAGTCTGGCACCAATAAGTAAGTCCATGTCCCCGTCCAGGTCATAATCGAGCGGACGAATAAACGAGGTGCTGATTCGCATAGAGTTATTCAGGATAAACCCTGGGCTCTTTTTTAACTGCCCCTTGCCATCATTCAGGTACAACCTGTCGAGCCAGCGGCTGTCACCAAAGGAAAATTCATTTCCTCCACTGGCTATCGCAAGATCCAGGTCACCATCACCATCCGCATCAAAAAGGGCCAGGTCTGCGTCCTCATTTCGTTGGTCAAGTGCAAGGTCATTATTCAGATCCTGGATAAATGACCCATCAGGTTGCTGTATGAAAAGCCTGGTTGGTTTACCCGCAGATCCGCCAATCACCAGATCTTCGAGATCGTCCCCGTTGACATCCCCGCTGACAGCCGGCGGCCCTTCATTGGAATACATTTCAAACAATAGCCGGTCGCGATTGAAGTCAATAAATTCATTCTCCCGATGACGAACCGTATCCAGCCCGTTGATGATTGATGAAATCCACCAGGTTGACTCGTTCTCATTTACAAAAGGTTTTCCCGGTTGCCTGTCAATTGAATCATAGGCAATATGAAGCATTTGATTGGCAGACACATCGAACAAATAGGACTCTGAATGGTCAGGCCAGATAATACGGATGGAATCTAGTTGAGAATTCGATCCTATGCCTATATGCACTCTAGGGTCCACAGTGGACATATACCCCTTCACGGGTTGTTGTTCGACAAAAAAGGCATTCTCCCCCGCGTAAGCATACACCTGTGTGCCGAATGCAGCCGTGTTGGCTCGAGGCCCTGTCAAATCAAGCTGAATTGAATTGCCCCGGCCTTGTTCGGCAGCTAAATTTCTGAATACCGACAGCGGTGCATTAATGTTATTGATCAATAAATCCAGGTCTCCGTCATTGTCGAGATCAGCATAAAC
>CAYGOW010000266.1:5196-5640 GCA_964351425.1 uncultured Roseivirgaceae bacterium | reverse complement strand
AGTTATTAAAAAACGATTTGTCAAGGTAATTTTATGGGTCCTGCTTTCATTTTTCTTGTTGTTGGCATTATTAGCAGGGCTGGTACAAATTCCGTATGTCCAGAATCGCATCGTCGGGTATCTCTCGGAATATTTTTCGGAGCAAACTGGTTTTGCTATCCAGTTGGACCACATCAATATTGATTGGTTTGACCAGATCAAAATAGAAGGCTTACAGGTAAATGACCCGGAGGACAATGAAATGATCTGGGCCAGGGATGTATTGGTCGATTTTTCCATCGGTGCGCTAATCGATAAGGCCAACCGCAATATTGACGAGATCATTATTGATTCAGCACGCGTTTATCTCACCAAGATTCCCTACGACGACTCCACTCAAACCGTTAATATTACTGAGTTTGCACGACGCATCAAGGCACTGATCCGCCGTCAGTCGGCATCGCG
>CAYGOW010000266.1:0-5172 GCA_964351425.1 uncultured Roseivirgaceae bacterium | reverse complement strand
ATATCTCTTAATAACGCGAAATTCATTTATAATGACCAGTACCGGGACAGCATTGACAACCGGTTGGATTATTATCATTTTACCATCGAAGGTATTCACGGGAGATTTGAAAATCTTGAGTCACGAAGTGATACACTGGCCATGCAGGTCCTGAGCCTTAGGG
The DNA here is from genome assembly GCA_964351425.1 of uncultured Roseivirgaceae bacterium. GTDB lineage: Bacteria > Bacteroidota > Bacteroidia > Cytophagales > Cyclobacteriaceae > JAUILA01. The sequence goes on along the minus strand of CAYGOW010000266.1, from coordinate 5,009 downwards.
GCATTCAGCCTGATTCAAAGATGGAAATCAAGGACATGCAGTCATATTTCAGCGTATCACAATCCGCCATGGAATTCTATGGCCTGGATTTGCGGGTGGGCAATTCCCGGCTGCGTGACAGTGTGCGATTTACCTATGCGAGTACAGCTGATTTAAGTGAATTCAACACAAAAGTTACTATTGATGCCCACCTGGAAAACTCGGTGATTTATAGTCATGACCTGGGTAATTTCGCTACTTTTTTCAACGGGGTTACTGACTATTACCGATTATCAGGGGATTTTCAGGGCCGTGTCAATAACCTGACATTCAATGATGCCAATCTACGCTTTGGGGATAATACGTCAATTAATGGACGATTGAGAATGGTCGGCTTACCGGAATTTACCGAAACCTTTATTGATTTTGACCTGAGTGATTCGTACGTCCAGACCAGCGACCTGAGGCCCTATGTCAAACCAGCCACCTTTGGTCGTCTTGCGCCGTTTACCGAGGTGTACCTCACCAGCCAATTTTTAGGGTTCCCGAATGATTTTGTCGCCAATGGTAATTTTAATACCAACCTCGGTAGAATCAGCACAGACATTAACCTTAAACTGGAAGAACCCATTAATGAGTCGGCCTATACGGGTGCGTTAACCATGGAAAATTTCAACCTGGGAGGTTATACGGGCCAGCCGTATTTTCAGTACGTCACCATGAACGGGGAAATAGAAGGGACAGGATTTACCCTTGAAGAAGCCAATTTTATCCTTCGCGGGGAGATCCGGGAAATCGGAATAAACGAATACAATTATTCCAACATAATAACAGATGCCCGTTTCGCAAAGGAATTTTTCGAAGGATACCTCAGTGTGGATGATCCGAACATCAAACTCACCACCACGGGCTCGATTGATCTTCGGGAAGGAATCAACCTGTTTAATGTGCGGGCCACGCTGGATTCTGCACATTTAATGGCACTGAACCTGACAGATGAACCTTTCTTCATCCGGTCCAACCTCTCCATTGACGCACAGGGACTTCAAGTGGATAACGTGGAGGGAAAAGCACGCTTTAAAGACACGTATCTTTTTTACAGAAATAAGGCACTGGTCCTTGACTCACTGGAGGTACTGGCAGAGAAAGACGATAACGGATACCGGACCATTCATCTGTTTTCTAATTTATTCAATGCGGACATTGACGGCCGGTTTGACTTCAGCACCCTCGCGCGTGATCTCACCCTTCTTTACAAAGAATATAAACTGAATTTCTCCAATGACCGACAGGAAATTGCTACGTATTATGCCGAAAAGGAATTGAATCTTGAGGATTACTCCCTCCGTTATGATATTACGCTCTCAGACATGGAACCTCTGTTGCGCGTCTTTTTACCGGATGTTCAGATCTCGCAACGCAGCCGTATTTATGGATCTTATACAGGTGGCTATACGTCCATCTTTTCTATGAATGCGCATCCCGATTCCATCACCATTGGCAATGAATTATTTCGGGAGAATGACTTGCAGGTGAGTGTTTCAAAAATCGCTGACAGTACGAATGTACTCGCCATGTTTTACGTGAATTCAAAAAGTCAGCAACTGAGAGGTATCGAAACGGAGAATATGTATTTCGAAGGAATCTGGAATAATTCTCACATTGATTTTGAATTGGATATCGATCAGGTTGCTTACCCGAATTACGCCAGGCTATTGGGTAGTCTCGATTTTCTACCCGACGAGACGGTGATGCACATAAAACCTTCAGATTTGAGTGTATTAAATGAGAAATGGCAAGTTGATCCGAATAACCGGTTTGTCTTCAGAGAAAATTACATGATTGTTGAGGCGGCAAATGTGTTTAAGGAGGACCAGCTGATCAGCTTGCAGGGAACCGTCAGCGAAGACCCGGAAGACCGACTTACCCTGGCATTGCACAGTATTCAGCTTGATAACCTGAATACCATCACCAAAGACCAGTTATCCGGGACAGTAAACGGATATGCCGTTTTGCAGGATTATTTCAATACACGAAAGATTGAAAGTGAACTGAATGTTACGGCATTTACGATAGAAGATTTCCTTATCGGTGACATTTTCGGGACCAATTTATGGGACAATGAAGCCGGGCAATTCAATACGTCCCTCTACATTCTCCGGGAAGAAAAACGTGTTCTTGACCTGAATGGAACCTATACACCAGCAGAAGCCGACAATGAACTAAACCTCACGGCTACGCTGAATGATACCGAATTAAAGGTCCTGGAGCCATTTTTCAATGATTACTTCACCCAAATAGAAGGCACGGCCCGAGGTGTAATCGACATTTCCGGCAAGCTGCGTTCTCCATTTATCCGGGGAGAAGGCACACTGGCCAATGGTAGTCTTCATGTTAATTATCTCAATACCGACTACCGTTTCGCGGGAGGTTTTTATCTTGAGCCAAACCGAATAGGGTTTCAGCGAATCAATCTGCGCGACACCCAGGATGCACGTGCTATGTTAAGTGGCTATATCGCACATGAGAACTACAAGGAATTTTCCATAAACATCGAAGGGATCATGTCTTCCTTTACGGTTTTAGATACTCGTGCGACAGATAATAATCTGTTTTATGGTACGGGCATTGCTACTGGTGAAATAAGTTTCCTGGGACCTATGCGAAATATGCAAATCACCGCCAGGGCACAAACTGAACGGGGAACCCGGATATTCATTCCAATCGGCGACACGGAAACCATTGAAAAGGAAGAATATATCAATTTTGTCAACCTGAACGACTCCATTATTACCCAGGCGGTTGAAGAAATAAAACGCATCGATCTGCGTGGACTCAAGCTGGATTTCGATCTTGATATTACCCCTGAAGCATATTGTGAAATCATCTTTGACATCAAGTCTGGGGACATTATCCGGGGTCGCGGTACCGGGGATATCAAGCTTCAGATTGATACCAAGGGAGATTTCAACATGTTCGGAGATTTCGAATTTCAGGAAGGCGGGTATAACTTTACCCTGTATAACATCATCAACAAGGAATTCCAGATATTGAATTCCAGTCGGATTACCTGGTACGGAGATCCATATCAGGGGATTCTTGACATCCGTGCCACCTATGACCAGTTGGCCTCCTTCCTGCCAATTCTGTCCCAACCTGGTGGCCAAAATGATATTTACCAGGACAGCCCCGAACTTCGCCGGAAATATCCCGTACAGGTACTCCTGAATATTGACGGCCCTTTATTAACCCCCAGCGTGGAATTTGATATCCTGGCCCAGGAGCTGCCAAGAAATATTCTTCTGGCAGATGGAGAAACCAAAGACCTTGAGTTCGAATTCATCAACTTCAAAAACCGTATCGACGAACAGGAGTTAAAGAGACAGGTGTTCTCCCTGATTGTCCTTCGTAAATTCAGTCCATTGCAATCATTTAATACCGGCGGATCCATAACCAGTAGTGTGAGTGAGTTACTGAGCAACCAACTGAGTTATTGGATTACACAAGTTGATGAAAATCTTGAGATTGATGTGGACCTTGGGAATTTTGACCAGGAGGCCTTCAATACGTTTCAGCTACGGCTATCCTATACTTTCCTGGATGGACGGCTTCGGGTCACCCGGGCTGGAGGATTTACCAACCAGGAAAATCGGGCGGATATATCCAGTATCGCCGGCGATTGGACAGTAGAATATCTCCTTTCACCTGATGGTAAATTTAAAGTAAAAATGTACAATCGTACCACCTTCAACCCCATTAACCCCAACGAAGACAATCAAAACACGATTACAACGGGTTTTAGCATAATCCATACCCAGAATTTTGACGAATTAAGGGAGGTATTCAAAAGAAATAAAAAAGCGCCTATACCTCTGGAAGATCAGGAGCAGGCCGAAGATGTCCCTGTCATTAATATTCGCCAGGAAGATGAGGAAACGGATTAAAATAATTCTCCTCCTCATGGCTACTGTCATTGGTTGTGTGAAGGCACAATCACCTGATTCCCTGCGGAATGACCGGTTAGTTCCCCTCGTCATTGGTACCGGTGTGGCCTACGCAGGCACGATGATCTATTTGAATAACCAATGGTATTCACAATACGAATCCCAACCGTTTACATTTTTTGATGACTCAGGAGAATGGAAACAAATGGATAAAGCCGGACATACCTACGGCGCTTATCAGCTCCAGAACATAGGATTCCATTCACTTCGCTGGGCGGGCCTATCCCGTAATAAATCATTGTTGTGGTCAGGTGTATCCAGTTTTCTGTTCATGACATCCATCGAAGTATTTGACGGATACTCAACCGGATACGGAGCCTCCGCAACGGATATGGTTGCCAATCTTGCAGGAGTAGGAATCTTTACCTTCCAGCAAATCGGATGGAAAGAAATCAGGATTCACCCGAAATTTGGTTTCCAGCAGACCTCGCTGGCACCAATGCGTCCGGATGTCCTGGGAGATGGCTGGCACGAGGAATTAATAAAAGACTATAACGGACAAACCATTTGGTTGTCTTTTGATATTAGTGCGTTTACACAAAAAAAATTTCCCAAGTGGCTGAATATTGGCGTAGGGTATGGAGCGCAAAATATGCTTTATGCTACAGATAACAGCAATGAAGACATTGGCCTTTCCCCCTACAGACAATGGTATATTGGCCCTGACATCGACTTGTCACATATCCATAGCCGGTCTAAGTTTCTGAACACGCTTCTTTTTGCTGTTAATATGATCCGGATTCCGGCGCCCGCCCTTGAATATAGTAAAGAAGGATGGGAATGGCACTGGCTCAAATAACTGGCCGGATTATTGCGTCCATGTTCCAAACAAAAGAGATGCTCCTTTCGGGGGTATTGTGTATTTTTGGCCGGTAATGCAAGCTGCCTTATCGCTCGCCACTGGCGGGAGGAAAGTCAGGGCAACATAGAGCAGCGCACTTCCTAACGGGAAGGATTCTGGCTTAGGCCAGGGGACAGACAGTGCCACAGAAAATAGACTACCCTGATTTCGGTCAGGGAAAAGGT
>CAYGOW010000265.1:0-5653 GCA_964351425.1 uncultured Roseivirgaceae bacterium | reverse complement strand
AAAACATCAAGTAATCCGCCCGTCATGGTTTTGGATGTTTCGTCCAAGATGATGGAAGCACCGGATGATGCCAGATACCTTTTCCTGGATGAATTCTATGACAACTAAGGGGTAGAAGCGCAGAATTCATCCGGATGGTGAAGGTAGCATCCGGTTAATTGCAACCTTCTGCTATAGCATTAGTCCGATTTTCAAATTGAATCTCAACACCAATGGTGTTTCATCTGACGCGAGAAAAAAGCCATATTGATTGGCACGCCAGGTGTAGGTGTAATCGCCCTGGTTAAACTTCTGCGAGGTAAATCCATATCCAATGCCAAACGAATAATCTATCAGGAAGGAATCATCATAGACAACTTGTTTCCCCAGGTTGAGAACAAAAGCACCTGACATCACATCATCCTCATACCACGTTTGGGACCCATTAACAGTATATTCCGTGTATTCATTATGATAGATTGACAAAAGAACCTCAGGCTTCACATAGCCACCCTTGAGCACGTGGGCATACTTCATACGCGCGGCATAAAAGTCGGGCGTCCGTAAAAATTTGTACCCTGCTCCCAGGTGTACCCCCGCACTCTTGTCCCCATCATAGGTATCAAATCCCACACCGATCAATCCAAGCGTGGTTTCAAAGCTCCTGCCGGGACGAATGCTTCGCTCATAGGAGAAATTCAGGGATTCAAACAAAGGAGAAAGAAAATCAACTTTTAATGCGGACTTCTTTTGATCGGCATAGGTCTCCGGATCCATGAGGGGATCCTTAAATTCAATTACCCTGCCGTTTTCCAATTCGATTTTAGTTAATACATCGACCGCCAGCGAAAGCAGCGGGCCATTCATTTGCCATTCGTAATACTTCACTTCTTCCAGCCCGATTTCCTCTACCCGGGCGGTAATGACCTCCCCGTTCTTCTTAAAAATTTTGTCCTGTCCATAGCTGCTGTAACCCACGGCCAGCAAAGCAAATACAAACATTATTCGTTTCATGATTGGTATATTGTTTAAGGTGGTTATGACAATGACACACGATCTGTGACAATCGTTGATATCACACAAATAATGCCAGTTAATTCAACTTTTTATACCGTTTTATATCCCGCTTGCTCATTTCCTGAAAAATGACATTCTCTGGCTTATTACAGGTATACACAGCGCCATGCTTCAAAAAGGTGTCTTCACTTTCCACGGTCACAAATCGCAACGGCATGTATATCCATGGAGGTGAATCATCGGTGCCGTTCACAAATTTATCGGCATCCAGGGAATACACCAGGATGCGGACATGATGACCTGACGCGAAACCCGTGCCCCCTGCCAGGGCAATCGGATCGCCGGCCTCCACTATGTCACCTGCCTGCGGAAATACCTGATCCATCGCAAGTACGCTGTACCGGGCCATCGAACAGTCCTCATGCTCAATAATTACATAATTCACTTCCCTTGCGAATGTGTAATTGGCCGCAACATTTCCCTTTTTTGATTCTTCGATTTCTACGACCTTGCCCCGGCGCATGGCATATACAGTATCTCCTTCTTCCAAACTAAATGATCCCCCGTTCCAGTTTTCCGGGGTCAACTCCTCGCCATATTCTTTGTTTAAATACGCTAATTTTGAGAAGCGCGTCCGCTTACCCGCAGCAACAGGCAACAGGTATTTCACTTCCTCGTCCACCGCCACCCGCATACACCCTTTATTATACCGGTAGGTATATCGGAATGTGGAATAGCTGTCATCACGAATCTTTTCGAGCGAACAAATTCGTCTTCGACCGGGCGGAACTGAAAAAAGGTAAGGCTCCCCTGTCGTCACCCGGTAATTTTGTAATGAAGTGAAATCAACGAGAATCGTGATGGTCCCTGCCGTTCGGTTATCGGCATACAAATCATACCCATCATCCGCTTTCTCAGAAAATACATCTACGGGATTAAGTTGTGCGTTCGCTTTAAATGCCAGGAAAGCAAGAATAAACGCCAGTAGTCTGAATAACATACTTACAGGTTTCTATGAACTGTAAGTATAATAATTTATTAGGGGAAAGATATTAACAAGATGTTAAATCTGGCCTTACAAAAAAGACCCCTCATGATATACTCACGAGGGGTCATCTAATCGTTTCATCTACAGGGTTACACCTGCCTGATGACGTTCCTCCTGACTTTCTGCAGGTACAGGTTGGTCATAATTGTAGATACAGTGTTTTAACTTCCATTCATCCCCGGCCTGCTGGAAGATATCAAAAAATTCACCGGTAAGATGGATCTTTTCGCCTCCCTTCTTGGGAGTGAGGTCAAGTTGAAATGAGCCGGGAGCGTAAGCACGATCTCCGAATACTTCAAGGTTTTCAAACTCCGCATTGAATTTTACATTGAACGGATCAAAAAACGAATCCTTGGCCCATCTTTTCACCTGATCAATTGATCGCATAGGCTTACAATCCGGCGCAATATATACGATGTCCTTCATCATCGTTGCTGCCATTGCCTCCATATCACCATTATTGGTTGCTTTGATATACTCTTCAAGATTTTTCTGAATTCCTTCTTTTGCTTTCATTGTTATGCTGGTTTTTATGGTTATTGACAAGAGAATGATCCGTAAATGATTCATTCTCCTATTTATTAGTCTAATCAATTTTCCTTCATCATGTGTATCGATTAATACTACACGCCAAACTATTTTTAGCATTATTTGCAGATATGCATATCCCCCTTGAAATTATTAACTTCGTGGCCATGGCTGACTGGCAGCAAAGAGACAAAAAAGCAATCTGGCACCCGTTTTCCCCGCTGGAAGGGGCGATACCCAATCTGCCTGTGGTCAAGGCACAGGGTCCCTATTTAATTACGGAAGACGGAAGAAATATTCTGGATGCCGTTTCTTCCTGGTGGGTTAACCTGCATGGGCACAGTCACCCGGTTATAGCTAAAGCCATTGCTGACCAGGCGTCTTCACTGGAGCACGTTATGTTTGCCGGGTTTACTCATGAACCAGCCATTACGCTGGCGGAATCCCTGTTAGCCATACTTCCCAACAACCAGTCACGAATTTTCTATTCGGACAACGGGAGTACAGCAGTGGAAGTGGCCGTAAAGCTGGCTTTTCAATATTGGTACAATCGCGACAGCCATCGCAAGCAGGTCATTGCCATTGACGGGGCGTATCACGGGGATACATTCGGTTCGATGTCCGTCGGAGAACGCAGTATATTTACTGAACCATTCTTCCCGTTTCTATTTGATGTTCACTTTCTTCCCTTTCCTAACTCTGAAAACGAACCGGTAGTATGGGAGAAATTTAAGGCATGGGTGGATTCCGGAGAAGTTGCCTCCTTTATCTTCGAACCGCTGGTCCAGGGAGCATCCGGGATGCGTATGTATCGGCCGGAATTTCTGGACAAGCTGATTGCTTATGCCAGGGAAAAGGAAGTGCTGTGTATTGCCGATGAGGTAATGACCGGATTCGGGCGTACAGGCAAATTATTTGCCTCTGATTACCTGGAGAATAAGCCGGACATGATTTGCCTCTCCAAAGGATTAACCGGAGGCGCATTGCCCCTCGGAGCTACCAGTATATCTGCCAAAATTGTCGAAGCATTCACGACCCCCGATTTGAATAAGGCCTTTTTACATGGCCATAGCTACACAGCAAATCCTATGGCCTGTGCAGCTGCCAATGCCAGCATGCAATTGCTTCTCAGTGAAACATGCCAGGCACACATTACACGAATTGCTGTCAACCATGATGAGTTCGTCATAAAACACAAGGGACATCCAAAACTTCGGGATATCAGAAGCCTGGGTACCATCCTTGCCGTAGAATTTCATACGGAAGCAGATAGCTCCTATATGAGTGAATTGCGGAACAAGCTTTACCCCTTTTTCCTGGAACGGGATATTTTACTCCGTCCTCTTGGCAACCTGATTTACGTACTCCCGCCTTATATCATTTCAGACGGCCAACTCGAACATATCTACCAGGCCATCGAGGATTTTTTATCGCTTGATTAATTCTTCCCTGCGTCCGGTGTATGGGCTGACAGATATTTCTCAAGCTTCTTTCTTAGTTCAGGACGGCTGTCGGTGTACTCCGGAGAATTACCTTTCTTTTCCGGAAATGTTTCCACATGTAACGTCTGCGTAGGGAAAGCAAAATTAACGCCCAGTTCTTCCGCTAATTCGACCACGGACAACAACACCTCATGACGTGCGTGCAATTCTTCTGACCAGGTAGGTACATCAAAGAATATGTAAAACATCACATTCAGGCTGGAAGCACCCATTTCATTAAAATGAATTTCATAGAAATCCTTGCGCGTCTTTGGATGCAAGTCAACGATTTTTTTCAACCCGTCGACAAATGTCTGAATCAAATCCGGTGGGGTGTCGTACGTCAGAGAAATGTGGGTAAAGAACCTGCGGTATTTACGTAATCCGTGATTGTCAATGGTCTGGTTGGTTATTACGCCGTTTGGAATGTACATGAGGGAATTCCGGAAGGTGCGAATCCGGGTACTGCGAAATCCTACTTCCTCCACGGTACCGTCCACATCCCCTGAAGTAATCCAGTCACCCACCTGAAACGGCCGGTCAACAAAGATCATCAACGATCCGAAAAAGTTTTTAATGGTATCCTGCGCCGCCAGAGCAAATGCCAGTCCGCCAATAGAAATACCCGCGATCAAACCGGTTATATCGAATTCCAGGTTATCCAGGATAAAGATGGCACCGACAATTACAACAAAGGTCTTTAATATCTTGCGGACGAGGGGGACTAGCTGATCATCCAATGTGCTTTCTGTACGTTCTGCCAGTTTGGACATGTACTAACTGATAATGTCAACCAAACGGTAAAAGAAAATGATGGCAAATACAGGCCATACCGCCCGGAGTAAGATAATGACATAGTGATTCAGAACTATCGGCAGCTGCAAAACAGGAATCAACAAAATCAGGAGCGGAAAAATTACCAGAAAACTAACAGGCCTCGCCACCGGCATAACGACATTATGAGCAAGCCGCTTGTATCCAAGCCTCAGCAGAAGCTGGATCATAAGACGTTCAAAAAGAAATGAGAATAGTTTATGCAGCAGGAAACTCAATACAACAATCGCAAAAATCCCTGCCCACTGCCAGACATGTAATCCAAGAATTTCAGACGTGCCAATTCCGGGAAGAATAGTCAAAAGTCTATCCAGTCCAAAAGGATACACCTCTTTATGCCACTGGTCAATTTTACGTACCGTGATCGGCGAAAAATACCAGGAATCCCCTCTTTTGGCAACAAAAAGGTCGGGGTACCTGGCGGTAAGATAGTATCGATTGCGATTAGTGACGGAATCCATGTGATTCGGATCCCTGGACAACAGATCAAGATCAATAAACAGGCCCGACCCGTCCAGCACTTGTTTCAATTTAATCACCAGTTCTTCGGCACGAGCCGGAGAAACTTCTGCAGGATCCAGCGTACGTGCGGCAAGTTCGGGTTGAAAATGGTCTTCCTGGAGAAAATAAAGAAACGTTTGAACTGTCTGATATGGGTTACTCAGGTTTACGGAATCTGATTCCAGCTCCTGCCCTAACCCCGGAACAGCAAGTCCGATAAAAATAGCAGTGACAACTAGCTGATTAAAGTTTCTTGATAAGCAAC
>CAYGOW010000264.1:0-5668 GCA_964351425.1 uncultured Roseivirgaceae bacterium | reverse complement strand
TGAGGTAAAGAATTCTCGTATTCGGTGTGCTGGTACGTCCAATATCTCCCATTCATTCATCTTGTCGCCATCCCACATCATTCCTCCAGGGTCGTGCAATTTAACTTCATCATCTGTAATGAAGACCTTTAGGTCATTCCCGAAATAGGCTGACTGTTTGTATTTGAATTTCAAGCGTTACTATTTTTTTCCGTTCAATGTGGCTGTTACGCGGATGCCATAGCGGTGGCTTTGCCAGGTTTCCTCACTGCCATCCATTTCATCCTTTGTACGCGTTCCTCCATACTCCAATGCTGCTCCCAGGGCCCATCTGGAGGCAATCCACCATTCTTTACCGGCTTTGAGCTGATAGGAGAATCCGTTGCTTGTTTCAACGGTCATGTTTTCTGATTCACTGGAAAATGAGAAGTTGCCTACCCCGATATTTCCGGTTACAAAAAAGTTTTTCTGAAAATAATAGGTGGAGCCTCCGCCAATAATTAACTCATTAAACGAGTAATCGTTGCTAAGTGTGGTCGATTGTCCGTCGAATTTTATTTCGGGACCCGGAATAGATTTAAAGCCAAGTATTCCGTGCAGAATTAAATTCTCTTTAATCGCTCCTCCCAACAGAATATCCATTGCATATCCTGTTCCGCTCACCTCCATTGACGCCGTGTTGGCCAGGTTTCCATTGATATACCCCATAGCAGGTCCAACCTGCAGGGATAAATAAAACCCTTCGTGCTTTTTTTCCTGTGAGTACACTGTGAATGTAATCCCGAGCATAAAAAGCATGGTAGCAAGGTTCAGAAATTTTTTCATACAATAGGTGCTTTAATTGTGCTATATAAGTTGCAAATACTGTCAGAATACATCCATGATTTTGCTCATCTTAACCGAAAACAGTTGCTCTGTCACGCATGCATTCTATTACACGATGCTGTATATTGGCTGGGTGATCGGTATTGTATACCTGGTGGATGTATTTCGGTGAGGATATGACATAATTTTATGATTCTGCGTTAATGGAGACCATGTATCTATATCCTGACCGTCCTCCCCGGATCTGGGCCAATTGTTGAGAGTCCGGGATCCTGATCGTTCATGCCCGGATTACAGCCTTCCCGCTAACCGTCCCCGGATTCCCGCATAAGCGTGGAGACCGGGGATCCCCTCCTTACAAAGATGAGTATGGGCCCATTAATCCTTTGTGATTATTTATTTTAATCTGGGATCAAATGCCTCCCCTGACGCTGAAATTTGCGTAACTAACTTCTTAAAATTCGGATGATCCGGAAATAACAGTATATTTTTTTCAAGAGGGGACTGGGAGGAAGGCACTACCTATGAATTCACCTTTATCTCTTGAATCACCCACTTTTCTCAGCGGATTTATTTTGAATTCTCCGGGCAAAATAAATGACCAGCGCCATGGACAGATAGGCACTGGCAATCATCCATTTATTGATTTCCAGGGTGGTAAACAGGTTTAACAGGAGTACACTGACTCCGTATACCGCTAAAATCCAGGTTAGTAGTTTCATGATTTATATCCGGTCGCTTTCTCCGGCGTTCATATCCTGCAGTTTCTGGAATAATATAGTTCATTTTCAGGGAGAATCTATCCCTTCGGGCCATTTACTTCTTCAAAAACAGGGATGCAGCATTCGTAGGGCTTCATAAATTTTCCTAGATTCACCTTATGAACAAACGACCTCTTCCCCTGGACCCTGAGTACCTGTCCGAAGACGACCTTGCTACTTTCTTCAGGCGTAATAATAATCACCAAGTAAATACAGCCGGCATGGAGATCGGCTATTCAGAGCAATGGGATGTCTATGCCAACCTGGAAGTGTGTAACTATGAGCACGGTTCTTTTAAAGTAAGTATTCACACACAGGAGGATACGCTGCGCGATTTTATCCTGGGTTTCCAAATTAAAAGCAGGGGGGATATCGATCGGCTGGATTACCGGCATTCGTGGATGCGGTATCTTAACCAGGCTGCAATGATTGCCTACAATCCAATCGACCTGCAGGCAGATATTTGTTTCCGGCTGTTTAAATCCAAAACGATCATTTTCAGCTTTGACCTGCATTTTTATGACGAAGAATACGAACATTTAACCGTGCCGGATGAGTTTATTGACTATATCGGTGACAATTATTCACGTCTGCAGGAAGCAGGCCGTAACCGCCACAAACTTCAGCGATAATGGATCTCAGAAAAATCAAAGCGCATTGCCAGCAAAATTCGGAGATGTCCCGGCAGGTCATTGATGAGTTCCTGATGCCCTACGCCGGACAATTCAACCGGCTGGGGAAGGAGATGAACCGTCAGTTTGACCACTACCGGCATATTACCAAAGGCTTTCCCCCTTCCTTCCTGCCCATGCTGCAGGCGCAATACCTGGTACACGGACTATTCAAACACGATGGGGTCCTTCGCAAATACCTGAATCATTCTGATCTGAAAATCCTTTTGGAAAAAAAAAGGGAGTTTCTCGAATCCCATGCTTCGCAACCCTGGCGATTCTCCTTCGCCCAAATTCAGAAATCGCTGGAAGACGATTTTTACGAGATGCTGGATGTGTTCGCCGGGGAAACCTATCTCCTCTATTCTCCAGGCATTAAAGATACCCTAAAAGACTATCCCTACCGCCTTTGGTTTAACTTGATTGGCTTTAACGGAGAATGTTATTAGTCATACGGACCGATCGTTGGCTACCAGTCTTTTACACCGGATGATATTTTTTTTTTGCCAGTGAGCTGATGGATGATGTAGAGTCTGACGAAGATCTGTGCCGCGTTGTGGAAAAACATCCGGTCCCGTTTATGATGTTGGTGACGGGCAGCACGCTTCCCCCTATTGTCGCAGAGGGAGACCAGGAAATGAAATATGCCTTCTCTGAATTTTACATTCCCACTTTGCCTGAATTCTTTCCGGAGGATGTGTTTGAGGTAGAAGAATACATGGGGCTGGTCAAATTAAGGCTGGCGGGAGTAGATCATGTGCCTCATTTCGCGACCGCCTACTACGACCGGGAGGAAGAGCTGTTGCAGCTGACTTCCCTGACCCTTCATGGATATGAACTTCTGGTCAGGGCGTTCAAAAAACTATCCCACGATTTTGACGAATGGCCGGATCTGACAGTAAGTTTTTCCATGAAAACCGTTACAGAAAAAATCCTGAAACGTGAAGTAGATATCTTTCCGTACGAATCGTTGTTCGACGAAGAGATGGATGATGAATTTGATGAGGATGATGATTTCATGGATCGGATGAATTGGGCCATGGGGGAGATGTTGCCATACATCAACCGGGGAGAATTACCGGATGTCAGCGCCCTGGCCGAAAAATATGACGTGGATGAGGATACGTTGAGGCGCCTGGCAGATCATACCATAGAAAGGCTTCGGAATATAAAATAAGAGGTAGGAGAGTATCGACGCAGGATACCTGCCGGCAGTATACAGTGCCTCCGTCCCCCCTGTCCGCCACTGGCGGACGCATCTCGTGCAGATTTCATGATAAAGGATAAATGAGCAAGATTCAATTAGTTAATACGCTTACTAAACCAACCATAACTGATTAACGGTCAAAATTTTTCCGTCATCTGAACTAGCTTGCTATTACCAACACATCCACATAGCAAATGAACCAGACAATCGCTATCTTTATGAAATACCTGTTTCACGCATCCATGGATATAAAATCGCTAAAGCTTGAATTAATTAAATGGCTTACTGAGCTTCAGGATACCTCCATGCTCGAAACGTTGAAGCGCCTCAAGGAGAAAGGGGAAGATAAGCTTACGACGTCTCAGCGGGAAGTGCTTCAGGAAAGGCTTCATCAGTATGAATCCGGAGAAATAACCTTTTCCACCTGGAAGGATACGAAGGAACAGGTAAGACACAGAGGAAAGGATGGCGTATGAGTACCGGATCTCCACGCCAGCAGTACACGACATTGAAAAAGCCTACAGATGGTATGAAAAGGAACAGCTGGGATTGGGGGAATCTTTTTTAGAATCTCTGGATGAAGCTGAACAGATCATTATTGCTAATCCGACCGTCTTTCGTTTTTGGTTAAAAAATAAAGTGAGAGGCTATAAACTTCGTCGCTTCCCATTTGTGATCCTTTATGCTGTTGATTCGAGGAATATCGATGTATTGGCAGTATTTCATACAAGCCGTCATCCCGACAGGTGGAAAACCAGACAGCGTTGACTTTTCCTATAAAATCAATAAAAAAGACATTATTCCATATCGGAATATGGAATATCATTTAGTTACGCGGTAAAGTATTAAGACACGCGAACGGCCCTTATCCATCCAGTTTGTGGAATAATAACTTTTCCAGCGGACTCGAACTCACTTAGTTTTTGGTCCAGTTGATCAATTTGCAGAAATTTCTGATTTTTCATTAGGGTAGATTATAACTTCACAATACTTCTATATAAGTCAGGCTATTACCTTACAAAAACAATTATTATGTAAGGTAATAGCCTGACTTATAAACTTTGATTGGTGATGACGAAATAATGATTCCTATCCCGGTCGTTTCCCACACGGGGGTGACCGGCAAGAGTATTCCCGCGTTTTGTCTCCCGCGCTCCGAATGTGCTGTAGTATGCTTCCGATAGGAAGCTAACACCCTCCTGCAACTCTCTCAAGGGAGTACGAGACATGCCCCCGTGCAGGCGGGAGCTATGGCAGACTGTCCGTAGATAAGTTGCCAAAAATAGCTTACATTGAATGCAGAAGCGTTTGCCGGGTAAATGTCGGGTCAATTAATGTGAAGTTCTTTGTTTCGGATTCGAACGGAGAATATCATTGCCAGAAATCAATCAACAGAACCATGAAACAACCTCAATTAGGAAAAAAGCTGGCAGACCTCAGGCAACAAAAAAACCTGACGCAGGAAGATTTAGTCGGTAAGTGCAATATTAATGTGCGTACCATTCAGCGAATCGAATCGGGTGAAGTCACCCCGCGGCCGTCCACGTTGAAAATCATTGTTGAGGCCCTGGATGAAGATTTTGAAGAGTTGTTCAGCCAGGATCAACCCACCAACTGGTGGCGATCTTTGCTGGTGCTGGATGAAGACCTGTCCAAAAGACAAATCAAACAACTGTTGCAAACGGCCTGGATAGCCGGACTTATCTATTTTGCCCTCGGGCTCGTGGAGGCCGCGGCGGACTATATATTTCTCAGTGAGAATATGTTGAGCATTCCGCAAAAGACTTTTTATGTGGTTACGAAGACGGGTGTGTTGGTGGCCTATGCATTCTTCATGCGTGGTTTTGTGGGCATCGGGAAAATATTTGATAACTACCTCCTGAAAATCAGCAGCTACCTGATGGTCATATGCTATATCATCCTGATAGCGCTTGATAATTACCATGTCATCTGGCCCATGGAAGAATCATTATATGTATTTATCCAATCCGGAGCCGCCCTTACATTTGGGGCCATCGGTATCGTCCTGGCGGCAGGATTCATACGATTGAGAAAATCATTGGGGGCGATCACCGTTGTCGCAGGGGCGTTCGAATTGTTAATTGCCTTCCTGTTTCTTTCAATTATCGGTTCATTTTTGGCCCTGTTGTTACTCATTCCTTCGGTAATTATCGAGGTGGTTATTCTCTATAAGGCGTACGAACAAATTGCTAAAAAGCAGGAGG
>CAYGOW010000263.1:0-5676 GCA_964351425.1 uncultured Roseivirgaceae bacterium | reverse complement strand
TGTTCAACCGGATCGTTCGAATGGTACCATTCTCCAGCGGCCGGAACTCATACCCAAACTCCATGAGAAGCCCGGTATTGGTTTCGGTGTTTGTTAAATTCAATTCTTCGATGACCGTTTGCATGGGATACTGGGCATTCAAATCCATGTCACCGTCATCGTCAAAGCATCCTGTAAGGAAAAGCAATAAAATCAGTAGTAAAGTAGTGTGTTTCATATGAATCATTTTTTCACCTCTTAATGCTGCTGAATGCATCAGGTAAACATGATTCATGAAGTATTTCCCATTACGGAAGCCAGACGTCGGTATCAGAATTATTTATTGCCGAACATTCTCCGAAACATTCTTTTTTCAAATGCCCAAAAAAAGCGAAATTGACCAAAGATATACCCATACAGGAGAAGCACGACATTGTAAATGGGGAGGATACAAATGTAGTAGAGAACCGAATGCCAAATGGTTCTGTCCTCCTCCGGACCAAAAAGGGATAAAATTGGTCCTTTGATAAACAGGACGGTAAATCCGGTACAGGCAAAAACAATCAGGATGATCACCGCCTGTAACGCATTCACATTCCATTTGGTCTGAAGCCGTTTAAACCAATTCTCCATTACATCCCTTTAAAGAGTTGCCAGGCCTGGTCATTGGGAATTGCGGCGGTAAGACGGACAGGTTCCTTCTTTACGGGATGAACAAACTCAACTGAACGAGCATGCAGGTGAATACTGGCATCCCGGTTGGGTTTATCACTACCGTATTTCACATCACCGGATATGGGACATCCTATCTTTGCGAGCTGAACCCTGATCTGATGCGGCCGACCAGTTTCAGGTTTTACTTCCAATAAATAGAATTCACTGATCCGCCCTGTGAGGCGATAGGATAAAATAGCCTTTTGTCCACCTTTTCCAGATGAATTCGCCGCTATCGCTTTATTAATCTTTGTGTTCTTTTTAATCCAGTGCGTCAACTCCTCCTCCACCTGTGGCGGCCTGTTTTTTACCAGTGCCCAATAGGTTTTCGTTATTTCCCGGTCGCGAAATAATTTGTTCATACGTTCCAGGGCTTTTGAGGTGCGGGCAAAAATAACCACCCCGCTAACGGGGCGATCCAGCCTGTGAATGGTTCCTAAAAACACATCTCCTGGCTTCTTATACTTTACTGCGATGTATTCCTTAACCGCATCCGCAAGTGTCTCATCACCGGTTTTGTCAGCCTGCACCAGTATTCCGGCCGGCTTGTTAACGACAAGCAAATGATTGTCTTCAAAGAGTATATCTTGTGGTGTTAATCTCATGGCTAAAATTCTGACGTAAAATGAAAGTTTATTTCAGGAAAATTATCTTGCACCATGGTCAGCCATGAACGTGATTCTGCCATAAATACCAGTTTCCCATCCTTGTCCCGCGCGATGTGCCGGTATTTCGAATCAACAAACTCATTCAGCTTTTTCTTGTCGTCGCTGGATATCCAGCAAGCCTTATGAAGATTCATTGACATAAAGTCACATGAGGCTCCATATTCATGCTTCAAGCGATGCTGAATTACTTCAAATTGCAGCGCACCTACCGTTCCCACAACTTTTTTGGATCCCAGTTCATACGTAAACAACTGCGCGACACCCTCTTCCATCAGCTGGTTCAGTCCTTTATCCAATTGCTTGGTCTTCATGGCATCCTTATTAATCACTTCTTTGAAAATTTCGGGAGAAAAACTGGGTATCCCTTTGAACATACCCTTTTCGCCTTCCGAAACCGTATCCCCTATTTTCATGGTACCTGTATCATACAAACCAATGATATCTCCCGGGTATGCCTCATCTACATTCTCCTTCTCCTGGGCCATAAATGCGGTAGCATTTGAAATCCTGAATTTTTTATCGAGACGTACGTGGTAATAATTCTTTCCGCGTTCAAACTTGCCCGAACAAATTCGTATAAAGGCTATCCGGTTGCGGTGATTAGGATCCATATTGGCATGAATCTAAAATATAAACCCGGAAAAATCCTTTTCAGTCGGTTGTATCACCCGTTCTTCCGTTTCCCTTGATTTAGGGGGCGGTGCAAAATCAATAAAGCAATCCAATAGCTCCTTGACACCAAAATTATTTACTGCCGAACCAAAAAATACGGGCGCTACTTCACCACGAAGATAGGCCTCTACATCAAACTCGGGATAAACACCATCGACCAATTCGACATCTTCGCGCAACTGCTGGGCATCCCGTTCACCAATATGCTTTTCTAATTCCGGGTCATTCAGGTCAGTAAATTGAATCCCCTTTTCTTCCACTTTGTTCCGACTCGCCTTGAAAAGCAGCAGTGACTTATTATAAAGGCTGTATACTCCCTTAAATGTTTTACCCATGCTAATCGGCCAGGAGAGAGGTCTCACCTTAATGTTTAATTTCTCCTCAATTTCATCCAGGAGTTCGTAGGGGTCCCGCCCTTCCCGGTCCATTTTATTTATAAAACAAATGACAGGCGTATTCCTCATCGGCACACCTCCATAAGCTTTTCTGTCTGCATCTCCACTCCTTTCACACAATCAATCACCATAATGACACTGTCAACGGCTGTGAGGGTGCGGTAGGTATCTTCGGCAAAATCCTGGTGACCGGGCGTGTCAAGCAAATTGATCTTCACATCACGGTAATTAAATCCCATGACAGAAGTGGCTACGGATATACCCCGCTGCTTTTCAATTTCCATCCAGTCAGACCGTGCATGCATTTTAATCTTATTTGACTTTACAGCTCCGGCAGTCTGGATAGCACCACCAAACAGCAGCAACTTCTCCGTAAGTGTTGTTTTTCCTGCATCAGGGTGGCTAATGATGCCAAATGTGCGTCTTTTAGCTATTTCCTTCTCTAATTCCATAATCCTTAAATAGGGGGCAAAGGTACTGTCTTTCCGGCGAATTCCGCATAGGATATCTTAAAATGGCAAAGAAACTATGACATTCTGTCACAAAATTCCTGTTGGCACAAGCATTGATAAAAGTAAAGTGAAAAAGAATTTATCTGAATTAAACATATATATCAATCATGGGAAAAATTATTGGAATTGACTTAGGAACAACCAACTCGTGCGTTGCCGTAATGGAAGGTAACGAACCGGTGGTAATTCCTAACAGCGAAGGAAGAAGAACTACTCCTTCGATTGTTGCTTTCCTCGACGGTGGTAAAGGGGAGCGCAAGGTAGGTGATCCGGCCAAACGACAGGCCATCACTAACCCGCAACACACTGTTAGCTCAGTGAAGCGCTTCATGGGAAAGAAATTTTCGGAGGTAAGCGAAGAAAGAAAAACAGTTTCTTACCAGCTTGAAAAAGGCAGTAACGATACTGTACGGGTTAAGATTGGTGACCGAAACTATACTCCTCAGGAAATATCAGCTATGATTCTTCAAAAAATGAAGTCAACAGCTGAAGACTATCTTGGAACCGAAATCAAAGAAGCAGTTGTAACTGTACCTGCCTATTTCAATGACTCTGAACGTCAGGCTACCAAAGAAGCCGGACAAATCGCGGGTCTTGATGTTAAACGTATTATCAACGAGCCTACAGCTGCTGCCCTGGCGTATGGCCTCGACAAGAAAAATCAGGACATGAAAATCGCCGTGTACGACCTTGGTGGTGGTACATTCGATATCTCCATTCTCGAATTAGGTGATGGTGTCTTTGAAGTAAAGTCTACTAACGGTGATGTACACCTCGGTGGTGACGACTTTGACCAGGTTATTATTAATTGGTTGGCCGAAGAATTCCTTAGCGATGAAAATGTAGATCTTCGCAAGGATCCTATGGCTTTACAGCGCCTGAAAGAAGCAGCTGAAAAAGCGAAAATTGAATTATCCAGTTCGACTGAAACGGAAATCAATCTTCCTTACATCATGCCTGTTGACGGTGTGCCGAAGCACCTCGTACGCAAATTGTCACGTTCTAAATTTGAACAGCTTTCAGACAACCTTATCCGTCGTTCGATGGATCCTTGTAAAAAGGCATTGAGTGACGCCGGATTAAGTGCTTCTGAAATTGACGAAGTAATTCTGGTTGGTGGATCGACTCGTATTCCTAAAATACAGGAAGAAGTAGAGAAATTTTTCGGAAGAAAACCTTCTAAAGGTGTTAACCCCGATGAAGTAGTAGCTATTGGAGCTGCAATTCAGGGTGGTGTTTTAACAGGAGAAGTTAAAGATGTACTTCTGCTGGATGTTACTCCTCTTTCATTGGGTATCGAGACTATGGGTGGAGTATTCACGAAACTCATCGAATCGAACACGACGATCCCTACTAAAAAGTCAGAGGTATTCTCAACAGCTGCTGATAGCCAGCCATCTGTTGAAATCCATGTGTTGCAGGGTGAACGTCCGATGGCGAAGGATAACCGTACAATCGGTAGATTCCACCTGGATGGCATTCCACCAGCACCTCGCGGTGTTCCGCAAATTGAAGTTACTTTCGATATTGATGCCAACGGTATCATGAATGTATCGGCAAAAGACAAAGGAACCGGCAAGGAACAGAAAATCCGTATCGAAGCCTCTTCCGGTCTGACCGATGAGGAAATCGAAAAGATGAAGCAGGAAGCCCAGGCCAATGCTGACGCGGATAAAGAAGCCAAGGAACGTGCTGAAAAAATCAATACAGCAGATTCCCTGATCTTCCAGACTGAAAAACAACTGAAAGAATATGGCGATAAACTGTCGGATGACAATAAAGCCAAAATCAACAGTGCTTTGGAAGAACTGAAGAACGCGCACAAATCAGGTGATCTCGCAGCCATCGATTCAGCCGTTGAGGGAATGAATAAAGCCTGGGAAGGTGCCGCACAGGAGATGTACGCCGCAGCAGGCGGAGCTGAAGGTGCAGCCGGCGCTCAGCCAGGTGCTGATCAAGGTGCTGCTGATGGCGCAGCTGCTGACAGCGACGTTTCCGATGTGGAATACGAAGAAGTGGATGACTCGCAGAACTAAGTCCACCATTAACTGGACCTATTGGAGGAGCCGTTGCACTTAATATATAAAAACAGCGAAGTAATTACACTTCGCTGTTTTTTTATGGTATTTCCTGCACTCGCCGTCATTCACCGATTCCTCCTGCCACTCGACTCCGGGCAATGCACTACTCTGCAAAATGATGCGTTACTTAGACACATAATTTTACAATTAATGCGACTAAATAAATAGATCCATGAAATATATAAACTACTTCTCTCTTTCATTCCTGCTGGTTTTTGGCTTATTGAGCTGTGATGATTCCAATGAAGGAACCAAAGGGAGATTAAATTTAGCCCTCACGGATGCACCCCTTTATGACGAAAATATCACTGGTGTATTCATTCGTGTTATAGGCATAGAAATTAAAGGAAATGATGGATGGACCGGTATGGAATCGTTTGACACGCCGGTTTCCATTAATTTACTGGATTACCAGAATGGCGATGTCTACTTCCTGACAGAAGAAGAACTGAATGCCGGAGATTATAAGGAGATACGTTTATTGCTTGATATGCCAGAAGAAAATGGAGCACCTAAATCTAACCCGGGCACATATCTCCAATATGAAGACGGCAGCACACAGCCTCTGTATGTGCCGAGTGGCGCTACATCAGGGTACAAGGCCAAAGGGGACTTCTCCATCCCGGCAGGGGGTGTTACGAGCCTTACAATCGAT
>CAYGOW010000262.1:373-5697 GCA_964351425.1 uncultured Roseivirgaceae bacterium | reverse complement strand
AAAAAATGGCGAAAATTGAATTGCTGTTCACCGAAATTATGGAAACAATGGGTCTGGACCTGACCGATGATTCTTTACGTGGTACTCCCAAACGAGTCGCCAAAATGTACGTAAAAGAAATTTTCAGCGGCCTCAACCCGGCGAATAAACCACATGCGACGCTTTTCGAAAACAAATACAAGTACGACCAGATGCTCGTAGAAAAGGATATCACCTTTTACAGCCATTGCGAACATCATTTTGTGCCGATCTACGGCAAAGCACATGTTGCTTACATTTCGTCAGGAAAGGTGATCGGACTTTCCAAGATTAACCGGATTGTCCAGTATTTCGCAAAACGCCCCCAGGTACAGGAACGACTCACCATGCAGATTGGTAAGGAGCTCACTAAGATCCTTAAGACCCAGGATGTGGCAATTGTCATTGATGCAACCCACCTGTGCGTAGCCTCCCGGGGTGTGAATGATACGAACAGCATGACCGGAACAGCATATTTTTCAGGAAAATTTGAGGAGAATCAGACAAAAAATGAATTCTTGAATTATATTAACACCAAATAAGGGGTTTAATAAAACAGTATGGGATTAAGCGAAGAGATTCACCAGAAGAAATTTGAAAGTGAACGTCAAAAGGCGCTGTTGAATCTAATCTATACCTACAATAGCATCATCAATGAGATGAATGCTTATTTTAAATCCCATGATATCACCCGCCAGCAGTTTAATGTGCTCCGTATACTAAGAGGGCAATACCCAAAGCCTTGTTCGGTCAATGTCATCAAAGAACGTATGCTGGACAAAATGTCTGATACCTCGCGCATTGTTAAAAGACTGGAGAGTAAAAAACTCCTAACCCGAACCGAATCAGATTCAGACCGCCGGGCAGTAGAAATCACCATCTCTGAAAAAGGGCTTGCCCTGCTTTCTGAAACAGACAAGAGTGTCAGTGGTTTTGAGCATTTGCTGAGCAATCTGACCGAGGACGAAGCCAAAAACCTGAACCACATTCTGGATAAGATCAGGGAATAAAAACAGGTAGGTACAGTCATTCCCATTTACCTGAATTATTCGTACCTTTACCATCCTAATTTTCAATCAAAAGTAACTCTATATGGCATTTGATATCGATATGATTAAGGATGTTTACTCCCGAATGGACGAAAGAATCCAGGCGGCCCGAAAAGTGGTAAATACTCCTTTGACCCTTGCGGAAAAGATTTTATACACACACTTACATGAAAGCCAGCCACTTGAAAAGTTTGTCCGGGCAAAAAGCTACGTAAACTTCGCCCCCGACAGGGTGGCCATGCAGGACGCCACCGCACAAATGGCGCTCCTTCAATTCATGCAGGCCGGGAAGAAACAGGCTGCGGTACCATCTACCGTTCACTGCGATCACCTGATTCTCGCAAAACAAGGTGCCATAGAGGATTTAAGAAATTCCATCACAGCCAGTGGTGAAGTGTTTAACTTTCTGGAATCAGTATCAAATAAATATGGTATAGGTTTCTGGAAACCGGGGGCCGGGATCATTCACCAGGTAGTATTGGAGAATTACGCGTTCCCGGGCGGTATGATGATCGGAACCGACTCACACACCGTAAATGCCGGCGGCCTCGGAATGGTAGCCGTGGGTGTTGGCGGGGCGGATGCCGTTGATGTGATGGCAGGGATGCCGTGGGAACTTAAGTTCCCCAAGCTTATCGGTGTCAAACTTACCGGAAAAATGAGCGGCTGGACTTCGGCTAAAGATGTGATTCTCAAAGTTGCAGGTATCCTGACTGTTAAAGGCGGGACCGGAGCAATTGTTGAATACTTCGGACCTGGAGCAAAATCACTGTCCTGTACCGGCAAGGGCACGATCTGTAATATGGGTGCTGAAATTGGTGCGACCACATCAACCTTCGGATATGACGATTCCATGGAACGTTATTTACGTGCGACCGGCCGTAGTGAAGTAGCTGATCTGGCGAATGGCATTCGTGAACATCTGACTGCTGACGATGAAGTATATGACAATCCAGAGAAGTATTTTGATCAGCTCATCGAGATTAACCTAAGCGAACTCGAACCGCATTTAAATGGTCCCTTTTCTCCCGATATCGCCACACCAATTAGTAAAATGGCTGAAGCAGCAGAGAAAAACGGATGGCCTACTGACGTAAAAGTTGGTCTGATCGGAAGTTGTACGAATTCAAGCTACGAAGATATTTCACGGGCCGCCTCCCTTGCCCAGCAAGCGGTGGATAAAAACCTAAAGACAAAATCCAAATTCACAATTACCCCAGGGTCAGAACAAGTTCGGTTTACGATCGAACGGGATGGCTTTATTGATACCTTTAATAAAATCGGGGCGAGTGTATTTGCCAATGCATGTGGTCCGTGTATCGGACAGTGGGATCGCGCCGGGGCGGATAAAAAAGAAAAAAATACGATTGTCCATTCGTTTAACCGAAACTTCTCCAAGCGGGCAGATGGCAATCCGAATACGCATGCCTTTGTGGGTTCACCAGAACTTGTTACGGCAATAGCCATCAGCGGCAACCTGGGCTTTAACCCTATGACCGATAGCCTGGTAAATGAAAATGGTGAACATGTCAAATTAGATCCGCCAACCGGGGAAGAATTACCAGAGAAAGGATTTGATGTAGAAGATCCAGGATACCAGGCACCTGCAGAAGACGGAAGTAGTGTGGAGGTGAAAGTCGCACCGGATTCCAAGCGATTGCAATTGCTTACTCCATTCGAACCGTGGGACGGAAAAAATATAATGAACATGAAATTGCTCATTAAAGCGAAGGGTAAGTGTACTACTGACCATATCTCCATGGCGGGACCCTGGTTAAGATTCCGTGGCCACCTGGATAATATTTCGAATAATACCCTTACGGGAGCTGTAAACTATTTTAACGAAAAGACTGATTTGGTCAAAAACCAGCTGACCGGTGAGTATGGCGCTGTACCGGATACACAACGCGCCTACAAAGCGGCTGGTATTTCAACGATTGTTGTCGGTGACCATAACTATGGGGAAGGCTCGAGTCGGGAACATGCCGCCATGCAGCCAAGACACCTGGGTGTTCGCGTGGTACTTGTCAAGTCATTCGCGCGTATCCATGAAACAAACCTGAAAAAACAGGGGATGCTTGCACTTACATTTGCGAATGAGAATGATTATAACAAGATCCTTGAAGATGACAGCATCAGCCTTACGGACCTTGAGGACTTCGCTCCGGACAAGCCTCTGACACTATTGCTGGAACATGCGGATGGGTCTTCAGAAACGATCAAAGTGAATCACAGTTATAATAACCAACAAATTGAATGGTTTAAAGCGGGCTCTGCCTTGAATCTTATCAAGCAGAAAGAAAAAGCCGCATAAGCGTGAATATACTTTCAATATCAGATCCTTGTTTACGTACCCAACGGGTGCGTACAAGGATCTTTTTTTATTAACAAGTAGTAAATGGACAATCACACGCATATTCTCACTATAGATATAGGAGGCTCAGGAATTAAAGCCACAGTACTTGATCAGCATGCACACATGGTCGTGCCCAGGAAACGAATGGACACACCCGTAAACAGTTCGCCAGAAAAAGTCCTGGAGACGATAATCGAACTGGTCGCTGATTTTCCGGAATACACATGCATTTCTGTTGGGTTTCCGGGTTATGTAAAGAACGGAGTCATCGTTACCGCACCAAACCTGGGCTCAAAACAATGGAAAGGTGTGCCACTGGCAGCACGTATTGCCAATGCCCTGAATAAACCCGTGCGCCTGGTGAATGACGCGGACTTGCTTGGCCTGGGTGTTATTGACGGAGAAGGCCTGGAGCTCATGATCACCCTGGGGACGGGTTTGGGAACCGCGTTCTATATGGACGGACATTTGTTGCCGCACCTCGAACTTGCCCATCACCCGCTGAAAGATGGAAAGGATTACGATGAGTATATCGGCAAAGCACAACTTAAGAAAAAGGGCAAGAAAGTGTGGAATAGGCGAATGGAAAAGGTATTGGAAATCATGCAAACGGTTTTCAATTATGATATGCTCTTCATTGGAGGTGGAAGCGCCAAACACCTGGACATGGACCTGGATGATAATATCCGGATCGTCAGTAACCACGATGGGATTAAGGGGGGCGTGAACCTATGGCGCATCGAAGAGGATGATTTATGTGTTCGTACCGTTACTCCTGAATCAAATACCGTAGAAAATAATTAGTATATGACACAAAAGAAATATGATTTCGGGATGATTGGTCTCGGAACAATGGGTAGGAACCTGTTGCTTAATATGGCAGATAGTGGCTTTAAGGTAAGTGGGTATGATAAAAATCCGGACATGGTTTCCTTATTGGAAAAAGAAGCAGAAGGTATTGATGTGGAAGCGTTCAGTGATTTAGGCGCATTTATCAAAGGGTTGAACACACCACGTGCCCTGATGATGCTTGTTCCGGCCGGCCCTATTGTGGACAACGTAATCGAAAGTCTGCTGCCCTACCTGGATGAAGGGGACTTATTAATCGATGGAGGAAACTCCTACTTTAAAGATACCGACAGGAGGGTTGGCTATCTTGAGCCAAAAGGCATCCATTTCTTTGGGGTGGGTATTTCCGGAGGATCAGAAGGCGCAAGAAAAGGTCCCAGCATGATGCCAGGCGGTGATAAACAAGCGTACAACGTCGTAAAAAACATCTTTGAAGCTGTCTCCGCCAAGGTAGATGGTACACCATGTGTTACTTATTTAGGCCCGGGTGCCAGTGGCCATTTCGTTAAGATGGTGCATAACGGAATAGAATATGGGCTCATGCAAATCATTTCGGAAGTGTACGGGCTCATGAAAGGGCCTATGGAAATGACGAATGAGGAGATCCAACAGGCATTCTCTGAATGGAATAAAGGGAGGTTGAATTCCTTCTTAATAGAGATTACCGCAGACATTTTTAAACAAAAAGATGATCTCGAACCCGGCTTCCTCGTGGATAAAATTCTTGACCAGGCCAAATCAAAGGGAACAGGCAAATGGACATCTCAGTTAGCCATGGATTTACAAGTGGCGGTCCCCACCATTGACATGGCGGTTGCCATGCGGGACCTTTCCAAATACAAAGACATCCGACAGTCAGCCGAACAAGCATATAATCGAAACCATATTAAAGGAAGTGACCTTACCCTGACCGACCTGGAACATGCCTTATACTTCTCTTTTATAGTTACCTATGCACAAGGCATGCACATGTTGCAAATTGCTTCCAGGGAATATAACTACGGACTGTCTATGTCCGATATAGCCAAAATATGGCGTGGTGGTTGTATTAT